>QKDT01000119.1 GCA_003251995.1 Desulfovibrio desulfuricans | reverse complement strand
GCGGGGCCCTAACCATCGCTGAAGTTCATTACAAAAATATCCTGATTTGCTTGATTGCTGCGCAATTATCTGTTCCGCCTCAAAAATACAGATTCCACTAAAAAAGCCTCTGCACGACATTGCACCGTACAGAGGCCTTTTCATATTCCGCAAATTACAGCGCCGAGGCGCTTGGCATTTCAACTTTGCGCACTGATATGTGCGCGTGACGCAACAGCGCTAGTTCTTCATATCCACAATCAGCTCGGCAAGTCCTTTCGCTTGCTGCGCCAGATCCGCCACGGCTTTTTGCGCCTCATCCATGGATTCTGCCGTTTGGTGCGCAACCTGGGTGACGTTGTCGATGGAGTTATTGATTTCTTCGCTGGTGGCGGATTGCTGCCCACTGGCAACGGCAATGGCATTGACCTGCCCTGCCGTGGCTTCAACTGTAGCTACTATTTCTTCCAGGGCCTTGCCCGACTGATTGGCAAAATCTGTGGCCTGTTCCACCTGCTCCACGGCCTTGTCCATATCTGAAACGCTCTTGGCGGTGCTGTCCTGAATGGCAACAATGGCATTGCCCACATCTTGGGTGGACGCCAGGGTTTTTTCCGCCAGTTTACGCACCTCATCGGCCACCACGGCAAAACCGCGCCCGGCCTCGCCCGCGCGGGCGGCCTCAATGGCGGCATTGAGCGCCAGCAGATTTGTTTGATCTGCGATGTCTGAAATAACATTCATGATGCGCGTGATGGCTTGCGAGTGCTGGTTGAGTTCTGCCATGCCGTCTCTGAGCCGCAAAGATACCTCGTGTACGCTGCCAATGCTCTGCACGGCCTTTTCCACAATGCTAGCTCCGGTCAAAGCCCTTTCGCGGGTTTGGGTTGCGGCATCGGATGCGTTTGTGGCACTGAGGGCCACATCCTGCACGCTGGTGTTCATCTGGTTCATGGCAGTGGCGGCCTCCGTAAGCAACTGGGCGGAATGCAAGGCCCCCTTGTCCGATTGCTCTATCTGGGCCGAAAGCTGGGTAGATGCGGTGCTTACCGCCTGCGCCACCAGTTCAAGCCGTTCCGCAGCCTGAATCATGGCGGCAGTTTTATTTTTTGCCGTAAGTTCAGCTTCAAGGGCGTTGGCCTGTGCCTGTTTGGCTTCGTTAGCGGCCTTGCCAGCCAGACGGCTCTGCTCTTCTGCCTCGGCAATGAGTTCCTTGAGTTTTTTGATCATGGCGCTCAAGGCCATTTGCAGAGTTGCAACCTCATCACGCCCAGTTGTTTCAAATTCTTCGTCAAGATTGCCCTGGGCAACTACACGGGCATGCCTTGTTATGGCTGCAAGAGGCCTCGTTATGGACACGACTATAAAATAGGAAAGAGGACAAATTACCAACAGCAACACAACCAGAAAGCTCCCACCATACACGGCAAGGCTGTCGTGAAACAGGGTGCGCATGGTGCTGCTCAATTGGTTCTCTGCCTTGTCCACATGGTCGATGTAGACGCCGGTGCCAATCCAATAAGGGGTTCCGGCAATAGACTCTGCATAGCCCAGTTTAAGCACGTCACCTGCTCCCGGTTTGGGGAACACAAAATCCACAAACCCGCCGCCAGCCTGTGCAGCCTTGTACAGGTTGCTGACGTAATGGACGCCCCGACGGTCGGTAGTGCCGGACAAATCCTTGCCAATCAGTTGTTTTTGCGTGGGGTGAGCCGCGTTGACTGTGCCTTTGTACACATAAAAATAGCCGGAGCTGTCATCTTCAAACCGGGCTTTGTCCACATACTCGGCGATAATGCGCAACTGTTCGACTTCTGGCTTGCCCGCCGTTACGGATGCCAGGCCAAGCGCCTGAGCGTGCGTGATGTCCTTGATACGTGCCCTCTGAGCATCCAGCAGCATTTCTTTTGCGAGCGAAGTACCGTCTCCAATGACACCTTCTGTCATACGCACTGAAAAACCTGCAACGGCAATAATCATGGCGATCATGACAACAACAAAAAAGACAATCCGCTGGCTGATACTAAAATTTCTGAGCAACGTAGTAATCTCCTACTAAATCACAGTGCAAACTGACTTGCCAACAAGACACACAAGCGTACAGGTGCCCCCAGATACACTGAAAAACATGCCTCAAGAGATCTTGGGCAAAAACAAAACCAAGGAAGAACAGGCGCCATTGTCGCATGGGAGTGTGGCGATCGTCGAACAAAGACAGGAAAAAATGCATACATGGCTAGATCAAAAGCAGAATATCCATGCCCGTAAAATACGGCACACCGCTCCCTGAGGATTACGGCGCACGGAGAAAAACAGTTTTTTGCACATATAGCGTACCTAAATACTATGACAAATCACTGCCTGGTTAGCAATGTTCTTAAATCGGCAAATTTCCCTAAACCATTATGGAATCGGTTGATCATATTCCAACTCATTGCCCTCCCCCGTAATGCTCATCAAATTATTGGTAATAATTATTTATACCAAGGATGACTGTTTGGCAAATAGAAATGGGGCTCTTTGCGCACATATCGCAAAGAGCCCCATTAAAGCGCTTTCAGCCAGCGGCTGAAATAGCCGAATTAGTCTTTCTTGTCCTTCTTGAGCCAGGACATCATACCGCGCAGTTCCTTGCCCACCTTTTCAATCTGGTGTTCAGATTCATTGCGGCGGGTGGTCAGGAACATGGGGTACTTGGCGCGGGCTTCAAGGATGAAGTTACGCGCAAACACGCCGCTCTGGATGTCCTTGAGCACGCCCTTCATTTCCTTTTTCACCGTTTCGGTGATCAGGCGGGGGCCGGTGACGTAGTCGCCGTATTCAGCGGTGTTGCTGATGGAGTAACGCATGCGGGAAAGGCCGCCCTCGTACATAAGGTCAACGATGAGCTTCATTTCATGCATGCATTCAAAATAAGCCATTTCGGGCTGATAACCAGCTTCCACCAGGGTTTCAAAACCGGCCTTGATAAGGGCGGAAACGCCGCCGCAAAGCACGGCCTGTTCGCCAAAGAGGTCGGTTTCGGTTTCTTCACGGAAGGAGGTTTCGATAACGCCAGAGCGGGCGCCGCCAATGCCCTTGGCATAGGCCAGGGCAATCTTGAGGGCTTCGCCGGTGGCGTCCTGATGAATAGCCACGAGGCAGGGCACACCGCCGCCTTCGGTGAAGGTACGGCGCACCAGATGACCGGGGCCCTTAGGAGCGATGAGGAACACGTCCACATCCTTGGGGGGCTGGATCTGGCTGAAATGGATGTTGAAGCCGTGGGCGAACAACAGGGCCTTGCCCTTGGTCAGGTGGGGCTTCACGTCGTTTTCGTACACGGCGGCCTGCACTTCGTCAGGCAGCAGAATCATGATCAGGTCGGCCTGGGCGGCGGCTTCGGCAGCAGACACGGGGGTGAAGCCGTGTTCCTTGGCCAACTCGTAGTTGGCGCCGCCGGGGCGCTGACCTACCACAACCTTGACGCCAGAATCACGCAGATTCTGGGCATGGGCATGGCCCTGGCTGCCATAACCGATGATGGCCACGGTCTTGTTTTTCAAACAATTAAGGTCTGCATCCTGATCGTAATAAACTTTCATCTGAACATCCTCTGAGATCACTCATGGTTAGACAAAAAAATACATTCCTTCCCGCCCTTGCGGCAAGGACAGAGGGGGCCAACTGGATACGGCGGGCAAGGCCGCCTGAGGGGCGTGTTGCCAAAGAACCGGGCTGGCTTGATTGGATATACTCACCATCCCGACTTCGTACACGCTGTCAAGGAGACCTTGTGGGCCATTGACACGCGTACGGGCTGAACGCTCCTATAATCTCGCGGCGCAAAGCCGCGCGACCGGGTTGTTTACGCGCAGTCAGGCCATGCTTGCGGGGAGCATTGTGCCAACTCCCCGGCAAAGGCCGCGCTTCGCGTCCTGCAACCCTAATCCGTTTTCTTGGAACGACGCATGGCCACCGCGCCGGTGCGCGCCAGTTCCTTGATTCCAAACCGCTGGAGCAAGCTGATGATGGCATCCAGTTTGTTCTGGTCGCCGGTGGCCTCAATGGTCATTTCATTGGGGCTCACATCCACCACCTTGCAGCGGAATATTTCAACAGTGCGCAGAATCTCGCCCCGCATGGGGCCTTCTGCCTGTACCTTAACAAACATCATTTCTCGCGCCACAGCGGGGATATCCGCAAAATCCACCACCTTGATGACCGAAACAATCTTGTGGAGCTGCTTCATTATCTGCTCCAAAATAAGACTGTCGCCATCGGTGGTGATGGTCATATGCGAAACGCCCTCTTCCAGGGCCGGGGCCACATTGAGCGAGTGAATATTGAAGCCGCGCCCGCTGAACAGGCCAGCCACCCGCGAAAGCACACCGGGTTCGTTTTCCACCAGCACGGAAAGCACATGTCGTTGCATAGCCATCTCCCTTACACCAGCAACATTTCATCAAGCGCCGCACCGGCGGGCACGATGGGGTACACGTTTTCTTCGCGCTCTACCACCACGTCGATGAAGGCAGGGTTGGGCGAAGCCAGGGCCTTTTCAAGAATGGCCCGCATGTCCTCAGCCTTTTCAATGCGATAGCCCTCAGCCCCGTAGGCTTCGGCCAATTTCACAAAGTCCGGCTGGGCTTCCATGTTGGTGGAACTATAGTTGTTGTTGTAAAAGAGTTCCTGCCACTGACGCACCATGCCCAGATAACGGTTATTCAGGATGACAACCTTGATGGGCAGCTTGTTGGACACCACCGTTGCCAGCTCCTGAATATTCATCTGCAGCGAAGCATCGCCAGCCACGGCAATAACCTTTTTGTCAGGAAAGGCAAACTGCGCCCCAACCGAGGCCGGGAATCCGTACCCCATGGTGCCAAGCCCCCCGCTGGTCAGCAGCGTGCGCGGTTTGGTGAAGGAATAAAACTGGGCCACCCACATCTGGTGCTGGCCCACCTCAGTGGCAATGATGGCATCGCCGCTGGTGATGTCGTACAGGGCTTCAATGACAGCCTGCGGCTTGATATTGCCGTTTTCCTGATAACACAGGGGTTTGCTTGTTTTCCACTCGGCAACGGCGGCAATCCAGGCGGCATGTTCGCCAGCCCAGTCTTTGTCTTGCAGCTTTGCCTCGCAAATTTCAGCAATGCCCTCCAGCGCCAGGCGGCAGTCACCCACCACAGGTACCTGCACCTCCACATTCTTGCGAATGGATGTGGGGTCGATATCAATGTGTACAATGCGGGCCTTGGGCGCAAAGGCAGCCAGTCTGCCGGTAACGCGGTCGTCAAACCGCGCGCCCACGCACATGAGTACGTCGCAGTTATTGATAGCCAGATTAGCCGCATAGGTGCCGTGCATGCCCACCATGCCCAGCCACAAGGGATCGGTGGCCGGAAAGGCCCCAAGCCCCATGAGCGTGCAGGTTACGGGTATGTTCAGCTTGCGGGCAAGGGCCGTAAGCGCCTCGGCCCCATCAGACAAAATCACACCGCCGCCCGCAAGGATCACCGGGCGTTCGGCCTTTGCCAGTTCTTCCACCGAGCGGCGCAACTGATTAAGGTTGGGCTTGTAGGTGGGGTTGTAACTGCGCATGTAGATATCTTCAGGCCAGACAAATTCTGTCCGGGCCTGCATTACGTCCTTGGGCAGATCCACAAGCACGGGGCCGGGGCGGCCCGAACGCGCAAGGTAGAACGCCTGACGGATGGTCAGCGCCAGTTTGGTGATATCCTTGACCAAAAAGTTATGTTTTGTGCAAGGCCGTGTAATGCCAACAATGTCCACTTCCTGAAAAGCGTCGTTGCCAATCAGTTGGGTGGGCACCTGCCCTGTAAACACAACCATGGGGATAGAATCGGAATAGGCTGTGGCTATGCCCGTGACCGTATTGGTAGCCCCAGGCCCCGAGGTGACCAGGCATACGCCGGTCTTGCCCGAGGCTCGGGCATAGCCGTCAGCCGCGTGCACAGCTCCTTGCTCGTGCCGTACCAGCACATGGCGTAGCTCGGGATGTCGCGGTAGTTCATCATAAATATCAATAACCGCACCGCCCGGATACCCGAACAGCACATCCACGCCCTCTCGCTTCATGGATTCAAGGAGAATCTGCGCACCAGTACATTCCATGTCCGACTCCTTAAAAAAGCCCGGCTATCCTTGTATCTTCAGTCGATCAAGAACAGCCATGAGCTGGGTTTTTCCTTCGAGCTTCTGCTTTTTCAATTGCTTGAGCGTTTGCTCTTCAGTGGGCGAACGAAAATTTTTCCCGTCCAGCTTTTCCACTTGCTTTTCATAGAGCACGTGATCGTCCCAAAGGGATTTCAGCTCCGGATCAGTGGCAGCGTACTTTTCCAGCAGTTCCAATTCTTGCTGATCCATAAGAAATCTCCATTGTTAGATGTTCATAGGCTGTTGCCTGCGCATCAACTGAGGCTTTTGCTCAAGGAGATCGACCCGCCTGTGCCGCTGCGCCAGCCTGGCTTTATGCATTACGGCTCAAAGCATTTGGGCTTTTCTCCTGGCGCGGATTCTCAGACACCCGCTTGGAGCAGCGTAAAAACTGTCCTCCAATAGTGCTAGCCTTTGTATATAAAAAGCTAGCAAGATTTTTTCTTCAATCCCTTGTCGCCAACATCTATAGGCTTTGCCCGCCAAGGCGAGGCAACGCCAGGCATTTACCTGTTAATGAAGCGTCATCGCGTACTGGGCCAGCGAGGTAACAACAATCCTGTTAAACAGCTCGATTGCCAGCAGCACCACCACAGGAGAAAAATCCATTCCGCTTGAATAGGTAAACGGCAACCATTTGCGTACACGGAAAAACACTGGCTCAGTCAGGGTGCGCAGGGTGCGCACAATGGGATTGTACGGATCGGGGCGCACCCACGTGAGTACTGCCGCGATAATGACAATCCAAAAATACAGGCTGAGCAGCGACCCAAGCACCAGGGCAACGGCACTCAGGGTATTGGCAAGAACAATCATGAGCCCTCCAACGTGGCTTTCTTTTTATATCGTACGGGAACCAGGGCCTTACAGGCCAACAGGCGGCAGCACCGCAGACAGCGCATTGTGCAGGCCAGCGTAGTCCACCGCTGTTATTTCTCCCCGTAACGGGCCGCCGTTAAATGCGGCAAACTTCACGCCCGCCCCCCGTGCTGCTTCCTTGTCGTGCTCACTGTCGCCAACAAAAAGCACATGCTGCGGAGGGCATTGCCACGTGGCGCATATGCGCTGCGTGCCCTCGGGCGATGGCTTGGGTGCGGCTGTATCCGCCGCGACCACAGGATTAAAATAGGAGGGCAGGGAAAAAATGTCCAGAACCGTTTGTATTCCATCAAGCTTACGGTTGGTATGCACAGCCATGCGCACGCCCCTGCTCCGCAAACTGCCGATAAAGTCCATAAAACCAGGCTGCAAACGCAGCATGGGGACGATATCACGCTGATAAATGACCTCGTGGCGGATCACATGGTCGATCTGCCCATGCAATTGCGGCGGCACAATATGCAGTAAGGCCTGACGCGATGTAGCCATGAAACAGTAGTTTTCCTGTTCCAGGCTCATGGGCGGCAGGCCAAAAAAAGCAAGCACTCGATTATAGAAGATGTTGTTCGCCTCACGCGAATCAATCATCACGCCGTCGCAGTCAAAGATCACGCCAGCAAGCCCATGGGGAAACAAGGATTTTGCAGAAACAGACTGTGCCTGAGGGGAACTCATGCTCCTGCCCTCCAGGTTATCCATACCCGTTCTGCATCAAGCGGGGGTTGCCCTGTGGGGCGGGTATGCCCAAGCAACCTCCAGCCCGGAGCGCGAACCTCCACTGCCACGGGCAAGGGCGAGCCAGTGGGGGCGGTGCTGGCGCCAGACTCTGGCGCGCAAAGCAGCCCCTGACGTTCTGGGGCCGGGGCAAAATCCAGCATGTCCAGCACGTCCTCGCGCATGGCCCCTTCAACAATAATGGGCGCATCGGGCGGCAAAAAATAGAGAGCATTGGCAGTTACCAGCC
>QKDT01000135.1 GCA_003251995.1 Desulfovibrio desulfuricans | reverse complement strand
AGATTATCGGGTAGTGTAGATACGCGGAGTGTGGGCTTACCGCCCTTTGCGGTTATTCCTCCGCCCGGCGTGAAAATGCTTGCCTTGCCATTGGGGCCCAAATTGATGCCAAGGAGGATACATGAACGCGACAATTTCTCCGCAAGAATTACAGGATATGCTGACCTCCAAAACTGCTACTGTCTGCGATGTGCGAAGGCGCGCGGATTATGAGGCTGACCCGCGCACAATACCCGGTGCGGTATGGCATGACCCGGAACAGGTGGATGCATGGTCAGAGATATTGCCCAAGGGCAAGCCTGTTGCCATCTATTGCGTACGCGGTGGTTCCGTGAGCAAATCTGTGCAGGCAGCACTGGGGCAGAAGGGCTTTGACGTGCAGTATCTGGAAGGGGGCCTGGCTGCCTGGGATGCTGCCAATACCTAGTGGCAAGCGCTTAAACCGCCCTGAGATACCATGCAGAGATTGTGGGTTGCCGGGTGCTATGCCGTGCAACCCATACATAAAAAGCCGCTTCCCCAAAAAGGGAAGCGGCAATCTATGCGCGCCAGGAAGGAAACAGGCGCACACGTGAATTACAGTGTTTTAGAAGCTGTACTGGAAGACGACCTGGGCTTTCCAGGCATCCTGCTTGTCAAAGCTGCCGTTGCCAGCGCCGTTGTTGTAACCGGCCTTTTTCCAGGTGTCCTTGTCAATCATGTTGGCAACGTAACCGAGCTCCATGTTCACGCTCAGGTTTTCGTCTGCCTGCCATGTATTGATAAGGTTGAATTCAAGCAGGCCGTCGTTGGTGGTCAGGTACGGGCCGTCGCCGCCGTAGCCAGCCTGCCAGGAGGAGGCATCCTTCATGTATTTGACCATGGAGGTGGCGTTGGTGCCGCCCCAGTAGGCCAGACGGAAGGTGTGGGTAACATTTTCAATAAAGCTCATGTCTCTCAACTGGGCGCCAATGCCCCAGGTGCCGGCATAGCTCATGGTCCAGTCGCAACCATTGGCAACCGGGCTCCAGGAAAGGTTGCCGTCACCGACAAAGGACGTGAAGTTGCCCGCGCCCGCAATGGAGGGCATGCGTTCGGAGCCGTTTTTCACGTTGCCGTCATCGCCGCTGGCGTACCAGCCAAAAATGCCGGGGATGGCCCAATCCATCTTGTATTCAACAAGGGCTTTAGCCAGCCAGCCCTGGCGCTCGGTGCTGGCGCGCACGGTTTCCACGCCGCGCTTGAGCACATCGTAGCGACCCATGGCTTCAGAATAGCCATAGTTGATGTCAAATTCGATGTTCAGCGGATCAAACATGGTGATTGCCACCGGCAGACCCACCCAGAACAGGGAGCCATACTGCTTGCTGGTGGTGGAAGAATTGAGGGGGTTCAGGCTGCCCGCATAGTTAAAGCCGGGAGTGGTGCCGGGCAAGGTGAGCCCAAGCACGCCGTCGCTGGTTTCCCAGGGCGAATCATAGCTGTCTGAATCCAGACCGCGAAGAGCGTTTTTGCCGCGCATGCCATACATGGCCCAGGGGGTTGCTTCAATGCCGTCAAAGGTCAGGGGCATGGAGAGCATGAACAGGTCGAGGTTGTCGAGATAATTACTTTTCTCTGTGCTAGACTCTCCATTGCCGTCCACAAACGAACCGCTGAAGTTGTCATTGACCGGGCGCGCCCACATGGCAGTGAGGCCGACGTTTTCGTTAAATTTGTAGTTGATGACCATGGCTGCGGCATCGCAGTCCATAATCGCAGAACCACCAGCCACGTTGGGCACGGCGGTAGCCTGGATACCCATACGCACTCGGGCATCAGTCTGGGGAATCAACCAGTCGATGTAGGCGTTTTTGACTTCGACTACGCGACCATCGCCGCCAAGAGCGCCGCCTTCGTCCGATTTGCCCCAGTGCTGGTCGCCAATTTCAAAAAACACTGTGCCGGACAGGGCCTCGGAGGCCACGGCGTCCAACTGCAGGCGAACGCGCTGGGAGGCGCCAAACTGGTCTTCAGAGTTGGTTTTGGTCTTGTTGCCGTCGGCGTCTCTGGTGTTTTTGGTCAGGTTGCCATCGCCCACGCCAAAGCCAACCAGCCATTCGCCCTTGGCCTTGAATTCGATGGCTCTGGCCCCCCCGGCCACGCTCATCAGCATACCTGCCGCAAGCAGGGTAACCATGCACACTTTTTTAAAGCGTTGCAGACCATTCCTTTCTTTCGAACTCATTCCTATCTCCTCTGGTGGATTTTGCGCAGCAACCATGGCCCCAACGGGCACGTGCTGCGCGCGTTTTTAAAGCTGAAGGCATACGGGTAGAGAGGCTCTTTTTCCGTATCTACCAGTGCTTTCAGGGTAATACGCCTACCCTTGCCGCAAGGTGGGTGGCGATCAGTTTTCGGTGTGGTGCTTGTTGTGTCCGCACTTGCAGTTGGCGCAGTTGCCTTTGCAAACGTGCTTTTTCTTTTGCTCAATAAGAACGCGGTTGCCGTCTATTGCCATGTCAAAACCACTTTTGCCCTTAAAAACAACGCGTTCCGCGCTGAGTCCGCCAAGCATCAGTGAAGATTTGAGTGCGTCAACGGCAGAGGGGTGAGGGTTGGCTACGTGCCGCACATCAATAAAAATGCGTTTACAATTGTTTTGATTGCACTGAAGAAGTTCAATAAGCGCAGTAGCCTGTGGAGGGTCGAAGCGGGAGGAAACGGAAATGTGGAGGTTATCGTGGCTAAAACGGTGGCTTAAGCCAGTTTGATCCGTAAAAATCGGCTGTTGATCCATGCTTTTATCTCCGCTTTGCTGATTGTGCATGGCGGTACACTGGCACAGGCGGAGCATGGTGTCAACAGAAATGAAATTAAATTTCAAATCCAAGATAAAGTGCTCTAATTTTGTTGACAAAATTTTTAAAAATATCCCGCCTTGTTTACTATGATTTAAACCGAAAGAAATTTTTCGGCGTGGGGAGAGCATTTGTGGGAGCTAGTCTAAATGGAAATTTTGCCAACAAGCACAAACGGGCGCCCCTGAGGAGCGCCCGCCTGTGTGTGCAGAAGGAGATTCGCTGGTGTGTTATGCGGCCTTGATGCTGCCGTCCTTCACATGGAACAACGCTGCCTGCGGTTCGGCCTTGCGCAGCATCTCTGCCATGTGCGGCTGGCAGGTAAAGTAGAGCAACTGATGGGCCTTGCCCTGGCTGCCGCCCGTCAGTTCCACAAAGGCGCGTGCGGTGCGCTCGGCCCGCTGTGGGTCAAAGTTGACAAGCACTTCGTCCATGATGACAGGCAGGGGCGCGGCGTGGAGTGCATGGTTTTTAATGTAGGCCAGCCGCAGGGCAAGATAGGCCTGCTCACGCGCCCCACGGCTCAGGTTTTCTGGTGCCAGCGGTTCGCCCTGCGGGGGCAAAATGGCAAGGCTGGCATCTTCCAGCGATGCGCTGATGCCACGCCAGCGCTGCCCGGTGATGCGGGTGAAGATGCTTGATGCAAGGCGGATGACTTCTGGCTGGCGCTCCTGCTCAAAGGTACGCTTGGCAGTTTCAAGAATGCTGCGGGCCAGGGAAACACGGCTCCAGGCAAAGGCCATGCGCTCCATGTCTTCAACAAGTGCGGCCTCTTGTTGCAAAAGCTGCGAAAGCTCATCAGTACGAGAGAGGGTGTCAACCTTGCTGCGTAGCTCTGCAACACGTTTGACAAGGTTTTCTTCCTGCTCCTGAATGCCAGTGAGTTCTTCACTGATGACAGCGTTACGGCGTTCTTGGCTTTCCTGATCCTCATGCTCAAACGAAGCCAAGAATTCAGGCAAGGGGGTTTTGTCCGCCGCCAGGCGCAGGGCGTCCTCCAGATCCTGCCGACGCAGGGTGAGGGTGCGCAGCTCTTCATGCAGGGCAGCCTGACGCAAAAATTCTTCCGCATCGTGCGCACCAGCCATGGCGAGCAGTGAACGCTCGGCCCCACGGGCGCTTTCAAGGGCTGCTTCTGCCGCACGGGCCTCGTCTTCCAGCTCCGCCACTTCGTTATCCAGATTGCGGCGGCGGTTTTGCGCCTGCGACATGGACTCGGCGGCTTACTGCGCGGCATCAAGGCTCAGCAGCCAGTCCGGGTGATTATCCGCATCCTGCTGGAGCGGTACCCCAAGCTCTGCCAGCAGGGCTTGCAGAGGATCCCGCAGGGCTGACAGCTCTGCCTGGCTTTGGTTGAGTTGCGCCTGGGCACGTTGCACCGCGGCCTCGGCTGCAAGACAGTTTTCCATATATTTCAGTGCCTCACGCACTGTTTCCGGGTCAAGGTCGGTGCCAAGCCCAATGTCTTGCAAGCAGACTGCCCATTGCGTGCGCGCTTCGTTAAAGCGCTCCTGCGCTTGTCGCAGTTCTGCGCTGGCTTCTGTCTGACGGGTACGGGCGCGGTTCAGTTCGCTCTGTGAATTTTGCAATGCGGCCTCAGCCTTGATACGCAGTTCGCGGGCAGCATCCGCCTCGCGGCATGATTCAAGCACCTGACGCACGGCTTCTGCCAGCGTGTCCGAATCCGCATTGGCGGGCAGACGTTCTGCCACTGCGGGTACAAGGCGCATACGGCCTTCTGTCTGACGCAGGTCGTCCTCAAGGGCTTGCAGCTCTGCCTCGGCAGCGGCTACGCTGCCAAAGGCAAGCCGTGCAGATTCCGCCCTGGCAAAAAAGGCCGCTGCGCCTTCGGGCGAAGGAACATTGGCTACATGCAGGGCCAACATGAATTCATGCCAGCGGCGGCGTGTCTGCTGCACCACGCCTTCTACTTCGGTACGCACAGCCTGACGCTTGCTCACCTCGGTGCGGGCAATATCCATGGCATGCTTCAGTTCGTCCATGTCCTTGCGGGCGCGTTCCTCTTCAAAGCACTGCTCACGTTCGTGCTCAAGCAGCACTTCTCTGGCCTCAAGCGTTATCAGATCCATGCTCTGCACGCCTGCTTCCAGGCAAAGCTGATGGGCTTGTTCGTCCAGTTCCGCCACATGCGATGCGCAGGAATCGCGTCTGCCCTGCAACTGCAGGTATTCCATCTGGCGGCGTTTTGCTTCTGCCCCGGTGTGGGGTACACCCCCAGCCATAAAACCAACACCGCAGAGCAGCAGCAGATACCCGGACCACAGGCTCACGGGCAGCTCAATGCCGGGCGAAAGTTCAAAGCTGGTGATGCCCAAACGCCAATAGGCCAAAAGCATGCCGATGCCGCCCACAAAAAAGGCAAGGCCCAGAATCAGCAGGGGCAGATTCTTTACCCGGGTGACGGGCGGTTCATTGCCGATGCGGGCAGAGAGTTCCTCCAGCCGTTCGCGTTCGGTGCTCAGATTGGCAGACAGGGCGCGCAGTTTGCGTAAGGCAAGGGTTTGCCCGTCAAGATCCTCTCTGGTGGGGCCGTTTTTATGGCGCTGCTCCTCGCGCAGGGCGTCTATGCGCCCCTTGACCGCTACCACCTGCTCCTCGGCCTGCCGTACTTCCTGCGCGGCATCGTCGGCCTGCCGCATTTTTTCCTGTACTTCGGCTGCGAGGCCAAGTGCCTCCTCCTGCCGGGACAAAAGGGAATCAAGCAGGGGTTCTGCCTGAGTGCTGTCGGTCGCGCCGTTCACAACCAGCCGTAACGGATTGAAAGCGCGGGAAAATGTTGTTTTTGCCTCTTGCACCGCGCGCTGCCGCAAGGGGCGCTGCCGTCGGGCTTCTTCCTGCCGGGCAAGGGCCTGACGCAAATTGTCGCGGGCGTCGTCGTCCAGAGCCGCGGGCGGCGCGGGCAGCAGATCAAGAGCCGCGGTATTGGAGGCAACCTCCCGTTCTGCGTTTTCCACCTCGCGGTTGCCCACGGTGAGGCTGTCCACAGCGGCCTGATGGGCCGAGGCGGCGGCGCGCATTTCTCGCCCTTGTCGTTCAAGATCCTCGCGGGCAAAAAGTGAGCGGTCAGTGGCGCGGATGCGGTCGCATGACCAATCCGGCCCCAGGCGCGAAAGTTCACGGCTCAGGTCTTCCTGCGCGCGCAGCAGGGCTTCTTCTTGCGCGGGCAAGGCGCTTTGGGCCTGCCTGAAGCCGCTTTTGCGCTCCGCCATGCGGCGCAGGGCGGGCAGGGCCTCCAACAGGGGATAGTTGATTTCAAGCTCGTCACGGCGCTGACGCAGGCGTGAAAGTTTTTCCATTTGCGAGGCCCATTGCCTTTCGCAGCCCTCGCGGGCCTCTTGCGTACGGGCCAGCCGTTCTTTGCCGTTTTCTGGAAAACTGGTGCTGATGGGGTCCAGCCGCTCAAGGCGCGCGCCCGTCATGCGCCATTCATTCCATTGCAACCACACGCCCAGGCGGCGTTCAAGGATGCGGCGTTCTTCTTCAAGCTGCACCTTGCGGTGGCGCAGGTTTGCAAGCTCCTCGCGCTTTTCGGCAAGATCCATTGCCATGCTGTCGTAGCCTGCGCATTCCTGTTCTAACTCGGCCTTGTGTTTGCGTAGATCTGTCAGCTGGCGCAGGGCAGCGTTGAGCGCGGGCTTGCTGCCGTTGCTTTTAAAAATTTCTTCGGCCTGCTTGTCCAGGAGCTTGAGCGCCTCGCCGGGCGACCGCAGCCCCGGCCCAAAGCTCGCGCCGTACAGGGCGTTGCGTACGCCTTCGTCGGTCAGGCTGTTGAGGTCTTCAAGTTCTGTGAGGCTGAAGCCAAATACGTTGCGGTATACATCGCGGCTGACGCCAAAAAGCATCTGGCGCAGCAAGTCCGGCTCCAACGGTTTACCCTCGGGATCGGTGAGGGTGAGCACTCCGCCATTGCTGCCGGGCCGCCGGGTGAGACGCAGAAGACCGCGCTCGTCCGTGTGCAGCGCCATGCTGCCGCCGGGCTGTCCCCCGCGCAATGGGCCGGGAATACGCTTGTACTCCTTGTTGCGCGGGTCGGGGTAGCCAATGAGCATGGTGCGCAGAAATTCCAGGCAGGTGGATTTGCCCGCCTCGTTTTCACCCAAAAAGATGGAAAGCCCTGGCGAGAGGTTCTGAACATTCACGTCAGAGAAAATGCCGAAGCCGTCCATGTGGAAGGACTGGATATACATCAGCGGGCCTCCAGAAGATCAGTACACAGGCGTTCGGCCTCTTCCAGAAGGGCTCGCATACGCTCATCGTCGGGTTGGGTGAGAATGTGGCGGAGCTGCCCGTGATCATAGAGCTGTTTCAGCGCCGGGGCCGCAACATCGTTCAGCGCGTCGCTGCTCTGGGACATGCGGTCGGCAAGCCGCAGGGTTTCGCCAAGCAGGTCTTCGCGCTGTAAATACTGCGCCCGGTCAATGGCGGGGCTTGTTTCTGCCTGCATATCCTTGATCCACACGCTGGGGGTGCCCGTTTGCAGGTGGGCCAGGCGTTCCGCCAGGTCTTCCTGATTGACGGTATCGCGCAGGGCTGCATCAAGCTGGGTGCGGCCCCGCAAAACCACACGAGCCATCAGCGCTTCGCAGCCGGGGTCTGTGGCTTCCGCGGCTTGTTCCAGGGCACGGGTCATCCTGTTTTCCACTTCGTTGAGGTGGGAAACATCGTCAAGCTCAACCTGCACTTTGGCCCACTGCACTGGGCCCAGACGCACAAAATCCTCTGTGCAGGCATAGCCGCCGTCCGTTTGCGGGTTTGCCGTCACCCGCAGGCAACCGCGTGGCCCCGGTTCGTTGACATGCAGGCCCTGAGCGTTGCCGCTGTATGCGATAAAGGGGGCCGTGCTGAGGGTGGCCCTTTCATGCACATGCCCCAGCGCCCAGGCGTCCAGCCCTGTGTTCTTGAGGTCGTCCAGCGAGCAGGGGGCGTAGCGGTCGGTCTTGTTCTGCCCTTCAACGGTGCAGTGCAAAACGCCGAGCTGAAAGCAGTCGTGGTTCTGGTCGCGCCGGAACAGGCGGGCGAGGTTGCGCCCCTCTTTAATCTTGGCGTGGCTGATGCCATGCACAACGGCAATAACCTTGCCGTCTTTTTCTACCGTGTGGCTTTCCACGTCCGGCCCAAATACCGTGACATTGTCGGGCCATTGC
>QKDT01000366.1 GCA_003251995.1 Desulfovibrio desulfuricans | reverse complement strand
AGGAGAGGGGCAGAACCACATCACTCGTGCCAAAGAGCACGCGCAGGCGTTCCTGAACTCTGCCCATAACGGCCTTGAATTCGCTTTTGCGGTGGTGAATCATGTCTTTGGCAAGCACAAGACGCACGCGCTCCGGCAGAGGCGTGGGGCCGGGGGTGAGCAGGCGAACTTTGTTCAGCATGTCAAATCCTTGTAGTTAAGCGCCCACTTGGGCGATAAAGCACTTCAAATAAGCCGTTTCGGGCATGGCGGCGTGGATGGGATGATCCGGCCCCTGGCCCCCGGCAAAAAGAATACGGGCATGCAGTTTGCGCTTGGCGGCGGCCTGCGTCAAGCAGGCGCGCAGGGCCTGCGCCTCAAGATGGTGCGAACAGGATGATGTGGCAAGTATGCCGCCAGGTGCCAGCAGTTGCACAGCTAGATCGTTGGCCTGGCGATAGGCCGCAAGCCCAAGTGCGGCGTCTTTGCGGCGCTTGATGAAGGCTGGTGGATCAAGGCTGATAACCTGAAAGCGGCGGCCCTCGTCGCGCAGTTGGCGCAATTGCTCAAAAGCATCGCCGCACAGGGTTTGGGCCTCGCAACCCGGGGCGTTTTCCGCCGTGTTTTCCGCAGCCAGGGCAAGGGCCGGGGCCGAGGCGTCCACATAGGTGACGGATTTTGCGCCCGCTGCAGCGGCGGTAACGCCAAACCCTCCAACATAACTAAAAATATCCAGAACATCCGCGCCCTGGGCATACCGCGCCAACTCTGCCCTGTTGGGGCGCTGGTCGTAAAACCAGCCTGTTTTCTGCCCCGTGGCACATGGGGCGAAAAAGCGGCAGCCATTCTCCGGCACTTCAAGCCTTTCGGGCAACGTGCCTTCGCTCTGTTGCTCGCGCGAGAGGTTCTCAAGCCCGCGGGCCGCCAGATCGTTGGCCCAGAGGATGGAAGTGGGGCGCAGCAGGGCATGCAGGGCGGCGGTCAGCGCCTCGAGCCGGTGTTCCATACCCGCAGTGGTGACCTGTACGGTAAGATGCTCGCCATAGCGGTCTATGACCAGGCCGGGCAAAAAGTCGCCCTCGCCGTGGCAAAGTCGGTACCACGGGCCGGGGTAGAGGCGCTGGCGCAGGGCCAGGGCCGATTCCAGCCTTTGGGTCAACAGGGCCTCGTCCAGCTCCACATCCGGCTTGCGGCTGTGCATCCGGGCGCAGATAAGCGAAGCCGAATTGACGCACACGCTGCCAAGAGGTGCGCCGCGCCAGTCGCAAAGGGTTGCGGCCTCGCCGGGGGCAAAGTCGGTAAGCGGGCTTTGCTTCACGTCCACTTCGTTGGCAAAAATCCACAGATGCCCGGCGCGCAGACGCCGATCCTCATTTTTTTTGAGCCAGAGTTTGCGCATAGGTTATTTCCCCGCTGCTTCGGCGGGGGCGGATGTTTGGGCCGCGAGGGCGTTGATCTGTTCTTCCAGCGTTTTTGGGCCGGGGATTGCGTTGCAGGTAAAAAGCGGGCTGGGGTTGTTGGCGGCGGCAAGCAGTTGCAAAATGCCTATGCGCTGACCGCTGGCGCTGGTAGCATCAAGCTGACCGGGCTTTTGCACAAAAGTCAGCAGTGCCTGACGGATGGCCTGATTTTGCGGGGTGGGGGTAAATTCCAGCCCCTTGTCCAGGCTTTGCTCCATGGCTGTTGCCGCTGCGCGCCCATTGTGCGAAAGATTGAGGCCAAGCCAGGCCAGCGCGCCTTCATCCTTGATAGTTAGCCGTAGATCGCTGAAGCTTTGCAGCAACAGGGCCTGTGCGCCGGTGCTGATGGCGCCTGCATCATACAGAGTAAAGGAACACACCACATCGGCAAGGTTTTGCGCTTTGATGGATATGGTTTTTTTGTTGGAGGCATTGCTCAGCCCAAGGCTGTCAAAATTCATATTGGCCTTGAGCGCGGGCAGGGTAAGGCCGGATGCCGTTTGCACCAGGCCTTTGGATGCCTCAAGCTCATGAATGAAGCTGGTTGTGTGGCGCGGCGCGTTGGCAAGCCAGTCAAAGCCAGCACCTTTAATGGTCACGCTGCCGTTTTCTACCGCAAAGGTCATGTCAGAGGCCCGCAACTGCCGCACAACAGGCGGGTCGGCTGCCAAAATTTCTTCCACAACGGGGCCAAGGGCTTTAACTGCGGCATCCATGTCGTCTTCGCTCATGGCGGCGGCGTCCATGAGGCTGTGCATCAGGCCCAGTTCCGGCAGGGTGATGTCGTTGGCCTCCAAGCTTGCCATGCGCATGCTTTCATGCCCGTTCAGGCGGCTCTGCATGTCTTCAATGCGCATCAGCCCAACAGATGCCCCATTCCAGCCCTTGACCAGCGACTCCTTGATGGTCAGTTGGGTCAGACCTTCCTTGCCGGGGATACTCAGACTCAGAAAAAAACTGTGAGCCTGGCCCGCGCCCATAAGGTAGGTGGCAGCCAGCGCATCGATGGGTGCGCCGTCAAGAAAGCGCCCCACAAGCTCGCTCTGGCTGCGCATTTCGTCAATTTCTTCGCGCTGCACCGAGGCGCGGGCCTCGGGCGTGCGCAGGGCCAGATTGCGCAGCACGATATTTTCAGCCACGGGCATCATGCCCACATTTTTAAGAACCAAGGGGCGCAAGGGTGTGTAGGCCAGCAGCATGCGCAGGGGAATACGCAGGGAGGCCTCCGCCACCTCATAGGAAAGGGGGCCTTGCGGCGTTTCGCCACGCATGCGCAGACCATACAGGGTAAGCGTGCGCGAAAGAGGCGAAAATTCAACCCTGTCCACGGCTGCATGCGTGGATATGCCGTCACCGGATATGCCAACGCTCTGGATGCCCCTTTGCACCTGTCCCTCCACCAGAGGGCTCAGGCCAAAAAACAGCCCCAGAAAACCTGCCGCAACCAGAATAACCAAGGCGGCGGCCAGATACGTTTTTTTCATTCAGCTTTCTCCAGCTCACAAACTACAGGGCTGATGCTGCGCGCTGCGTAGCATGCGCCGCGCGACCGCAGACATTCAGCCACATTGCCAAATTGTTTTCAGGTGGGGCCGCAACCAGTTTGAGGTTGTTAGTCTACCCGGTGGTGGCAGCCAATGCTCACCTTGTTGCGCAATGCAGCCTGCGTGATGATGTACGAGGTCTGCGAACCGTGGAAAAGATCCACCAGACGCCGCGATATGCGCGTACGTTTATAAAAGTCGTGGATATGCCGCACAAGGTCGCGCATATCTTCAAAGGCCCGGCGTAAGCGCGCTTCTGTACGGGCGATGCCAACATAGTTCCACATGGTATTGCGAATGTTTGCCCAGTCTTGAGCCACAAGGGCGGGGTCGTCCCTACGCTCGTCGCCTTCGTTCCGCCAGTCGGGGATGGCGGCGGCAAGGGCCTTGGGCAGACCGCTTTCGGCAATGGCCCGGTGGGCCAGATCCTTGCCGCTGCTGACGCCCCATACCAATGCCTCAAGCAGGGATGTGCTGGCAAGCCGGTTGGCACCATGCAGGCCGGTGCAGGCGCATTCGCCAATGGCATACAGCCCGTGCAGCGAGGTGCGACCATGCACATCGGTAAGCACACCGCCACAAAAATAATGGGCAGCGGGAACCACAGGGATGGGTTCCTTGAGGATATTTATGCCAGCATCGCAGCATTTTTCGTACACAGTGGGAAATCTTGTGGGCACATCCTGCTCAACGCCGCTCACATCCAGATACAGGCATGGCGCGCCGTTGTGCAGCATTTCGTCCATCATGGCCTGGGCCACCACATCGCGCGGGGCCAGATCGCCCCTGGGGTCATGATCGCGCATAAAGGCGCGGCCCTTGTGGTCAAGCAGGCGTGCGCCTTCACCGCGCATGGCCTCGGTGATGAGCGAACGGCGGTTGCTGCGTTCTTCGTACAGCGCCGTGGGGTGAAACTGCATGAACTCAAGGTTTGCAAGGTCAACGCCAGCGCGAAAGGCCATGGCTACGCCTGTGCCCACGCAGCCGGGCGCGTTGGTGGAATGCAGAAATACCTGTCCCACGCCGCCGGTGGCAAGCACTGTCCAGTCGGCGAGGATAGTTTCCGTTTCGCCTGTTTCTTCATTGAGCACATAGGCCCCAAGGCAACGGTTGCGTACTTCGTAGCGGTATTGCGATGTGCGGGCGTGGTGGTGGCTTGTCAGAAGGTCGATGGCGGCGCGGCGGTGCAGCCGCGTGATGTGGGGATGGGCCAGTACCTGGGCTGTAAGGCCCTCCATGATGGCCCTGCCCGAAAAATCAGCGCAGTGCAGAATGCGATGAGTGGAATGCCCACCCTCGCGGGTAAGGTTGAACGAACCGTCTGTATTGCAGTCAAACGGCACCTTGGCGCGGTTGATGAGTACCTCGTCCACGCACTTGGGGCCCTGAGCGCATAAAAAGCTGACGGCCTTGTTGTAGTTGTAGTTATGCCCGGCAACCAGAATATCTTTTTCAAGCGCTGGCGCGTCTGAAGGGGTCTCGGGTGTAGGGGTTGCCTGATAGATGATACCGCCTTGGGCGAGTTCAGAATTACCGTCAGCCAGCCTGTCGCCAGCGTTGAGCAAAAGAACGTCGCAGCCGGAGTCGGCAAGAGTCAGTGCGGCGGTACATCCGGCAACGCCCGAGCCGATGATAAGCACGGGCACATGACGGCGAATAGAGTTCACGGCGCAAACCTCAGTTTCCGCAGGCTTCAAGCATGCGGGTTAGGGAGAGACGGGCGGGGGGGCAGAGGTTCTCCTCAATATGCAGAGGCGATGCTGCTCCGGCGGCAACGCTTTGCAGCGTGGCCAGAAGCTTCTTTTCCGTAACCTTGGCCATGTTGCCGCAAATGGCATGACCAAGCGGCAGTATGCGGCATTGATCCGCATGGCGCTCTGCCAGGCGGTACACAAGGTTGTTTTCCGTGCCGACAATCAGGGTCGAGCCCGGAGCTTCGGCGGCTACGCGGGCCGCCTCCTTGATGAGATATGAAGTGGAACCCGCGCCGTCACAGGCTTCTATAACATCCTGTCGGCATTCGGGGTGGGCGATTACGCGGCAGCCAGGATACTGGGCGCGGATGGCTTCCACATCGTCAGGCTCAAACTTTGCGTGGATGGCGCAACAGCCGGGCCAGAGCAGCAGCTTGCGGTCAAGCGCCTGGGTTTCGGGTTGCACCAGCCCCGCTGCGCCAACGCGCAGCACGTGGCGTTCATCCTGGCTGATGCCCAGCGCCTCGGCAGTATTGTTGCCCAGGTGTCTGTCGGGCAGAAAAAGCACGCCGTCGCCCTGATCCAGAGCCCAGCGCAGCATGGTTTTGGCATTGGCAGAGGTGCAGACAGCACCGCCAAATTCGCCCACCACGGCCTTGAGCGCCAGATCTGTGTTGACGTATGCCAGGGGGATAATCTTGCGGCCTGTGGCTGCAAGCTGCTCCAGCACCTTGCGGGCAAGCGGGGCGGGCGTCATGCGCGACATGAGGCAATCCGCATCAAGGCTGGGCAGGTGAACGCTCTGACCGGGTTTTGCCAGCAGAGCGGCAGATTCTCCCATAAAATAGACGCCGCAAAAAACAATGTGGGCCGCCTCAATGCCGGGAACCCGCCGGGCAAGTTCCAGAGAGTCGCCCGTAATATCGCAATGGCGCACCACCGCATCATTTTGATAGTGGTGGCCCATTATACACAGATTTGCGCCGAGCTGTTTTTTCAGTGCTGTGATTGCAGCGCTTGTGTCTTGCATGTCATGTACCTCAAAAGGCAATATGGAAAAAGAAGTGGCAAAAACGGAAATTTGCTCCGGTGATGTCACTGTTTTGTCGCAATGCCGCCGTATGGTTGCCGCCGTAAGGTTGCCGTGGTTGGCGGATTGCACCACACGGGTGCCTGGCTGCGGGGCACGGTATTTTTGTTGCGTGTGGTTACACTGCCAGCAGCGTCATGCTGAAATCAGCCGACACTGCGGAATGGGTCAGCCGCCCAACGGAAATAAAATCGGGCCTGCGCGGTTCAGTGAGCGCAAGTGCGCGGATGGTATCCAGCCGCACGCCGCCGCTTACTTCCGTTTCAATAGTATGCGGCACAAGAGCGAGAGCCTGTGAAAGGCGCTGACCGTCCATGTTGTCCATCATGATGCGGTCAGCCTTGGCTGCGATGGCTTCGCGCACATGATCCAGGGTGCGGCACTCCACCTCAATGGGCGGGCAGGGCGCGTAATGCGCGCGCAACGCTGCCACCGCCGCGGTGATGGAACCCGCGGCATCGATGTGATTATCTTTGAGCATGAGCATTTCGGTCAGGTTTTTGCGGTGGTTATGCCCGCCGCCTGCCTGAACGGCGTATTTTTCGGGCCAGCGCAGACCTGGAGTGGTTTTGCGGGTGTCGAGCAGGCGTACGCCTGTGCCGTCCAGTTCGCGCACATAGCGCGCGGTGAGGTTGGCGATGCCCGAAAGGTGGGTGATGAAGTTCAGAATGATGCGCTCGGCCTTGAGCATGGCTGTAGCCGGGGCTGTGATGTGCGCAACCTCGGTCATGGCGGGTACGGCGGCGGCTTCTTTTACCAGCGCCCGCCATGAAAAAGGAACGCCAAGGCTTTTTAAAACAGCGCCTATGATGGGCAGCCCCACAACCAGCGTGTCTTCCTTGGCGCGGATGACGGCATTCATGGAGGCATCGGGAGCGAAAAGACCAAGAGCGGTCATTTCGGGGCCGTCTTCCTCAAGGGCGAGGTCGATGGATTTTTGGAGTAGCCGCTGACCTTCTGGAGAGAAAAATACGGCCCAGGGCGTGAACATTGCGCTTGTCCCCATTTCTTGTGCGTGCTAAGTGAAAACTCGCCCGTCAGGGCGTGCGTTGCGCACGGCGCAAGACTGTAAATATAGCCCGATTGGGGCAGTTGCCCTATACGGGTGAGGTGTAATAGATAGAATGCCCCGTGTTTCGCGTCAAGCTGCCGGGACTTCATGAGTTTTTTCACAAGCATGGCGTGCTGGTGACAATCACGCGCTTTTTGCATAACAGTCTGCTGTATTTTTTGCGGCAGACTGCCGGAGATGGTAAAAACACATCCTCGGATTGCCATGCCGCCAATTGGGGCGGGTTGGGGGTTGCCACAGGCCGAGAGCCTTGGCGGGGCGTTTCGCCCCAATTTTATGTTGCGCCTGGGCGTGACCGTTTCATTTGGGCTACAGACTGGATAAAGGCGCGCCATGGCAGATCAGCACAAAGACATCATTGGTTCCGACCCTGCGGAACAGCCCGGCGGCGCTCATCCTCCCGTTGCATCTTCTGCTTCATCCCCTGAAAAAAAATTTCCATCTTCTGATGCGGCTTCCCCTGCCCTTGAGGGGCAATCCGGCGACTACGACGACGATTTTGCCGGTGAATACGCAGACGGGGAATTTGTGCATCCGGCCGATATGGCCGACCATCTGGAGAACCTGAGTCTCGAAAAGCAGGTCAGCACCTTAAGCCGCATGTCCAAGGAGGACGCCGCTGAGGCTTTGGCTGAACTGGACGAGAACATGGTTGTGGACGTGCTGGAAAATTTGGACGACGACGTAGCCGCCCAGATTATCGCCGAAATGTCCCCTGACGATGCCGCCGACGTCCTGGACGAGCTGGACGAGGATCACCGCGACGCCCTGCTGGAAAAGCTGGATCGCGAAGATTCGGAAGAATTGCGCAGCCTGCTCAATTTTGACTCGGATTCAGCAGGCGGCGTCATGAACACCGAGCTCATCCTGCTAGAAAGAAACTTTACAGCAGATGAGGCCATCTCCCATATTCGCAGCGAAATGGAAGACAAGGAGAGCCCCTACTACGCCTATGTTGTGGATGAGCAGCAGGTGCTTGTGGGTGTGCTTTCTCTGCGTGACCTCATGCTGGCGCGCCCCGGCACCATCGTGGGCGATGCTGTCGCGGGCCAGAGCGTTGTCAGCGTTACCTACGATACGGACGAACGCGAAGTGGCGAGCCTGCTTTCGCACTACAATTTTATGGCTATGCCCGTTGTGGACAACGAAGGGCATATTCTCGGTGTGGTGACCTATGACGATATCATGGACATCAT
>QKDT01000402.1 GCA_003251995.1 Desulfovibrio desulfuricans | reverse complement strand
TGGCGTCAGCAGGGGAAGGGCCGCCGCTGACGGGGCCTCATCCGTAAGATAGCGCAGGGGTCGCCACACGCCTTTGTTGGCAAGCATAGCGTACAGTCCAACAAGTTCGCGCATGCTCACTTCTGCACCCCCAAGCACAAGCGAAAGGCCGTAGTGGTCTGCATCGTCAGAAAAATCCACACCTGCTCGGCGCAAAAATTCGTACAGGCCTGGTCGGGTGAGCTTTGATGCCAGGGTGATGGCAGGCACGTTGCGGCTGGCGCGCAGTGCCTCTGCTGCGGAAAGCGGGCCGCGGAACGCACCGTCATAATTTTCCGGGTCATAGCCTGCAAAACTGTGCGGCGTGTCGGCAAGCAGGCTTTGCGGGTGGATAAGCCCCTGTTGCAGCGCCAGCGCGTAGATCATTGGTTTGAGGGTAGAGCCAGGCGAACGCCGCGCCCGTGTTCCGTCGATCTGTCCCTCAATGCCTCGGTTGAAAAAGTCGGCAGAACCTGCCAGTGCGCGCACCTCCATAGTGGGCCAGTACAGCAACATGGCTGCGCAGTTGGTCAGTCCATAGGACGTGTGGCGCGCGGCAAAGCGGGCCAACTGACGCTCCATACGGCGCTGGGCGGTTGCATCCAGCGTTGCGTGCAAAACATCTGCACCGGGGCGTTGCAATAATTCTGTGCTGAGATGCGGCGCTGTAAAGGGCATGTCTTGCGGGCCATAAACCCGCAGCGGCGCAGTTTCTTTTTTGCCGAACCACGTTTCGTTAAGCCTGTGTATCGCCTTGATAAAAGCTTTGTTGTCGCGCGAAGGCCTGCGGCGGGTGGGGTTTTGAGGCACCAGCATGAGGGCTGCGCTTTCTGCCGGGGCAAGCTGGGCTGCGGTTTTATGAAAATAGCATACGGCTGCCGCGCCAAGCCCCTCCACGTTGCCGCCATAGGGGGCAAGGTTAAAGTAGGCCTCAAGGATTTCTTCCTTGCTGAAGTGCCACTCCAGTTGCAGGGCCAGCAGCATTTGACGCAGTTTGGCCCCCATTTTGCCTGTTTCCAGCCCATTTGCCAGGCGGGCCACCTGCATGGTGATGGTGGAGCCGCCCATGCGGCGACCGCCCAGAGCTATGCCCGCGGCAGCGCGGAAGAGAGAAAGGGGGTTGATGCCGGGGTGATGCCAGAAAAATCTGTCTTCGTAGCGCAGGACGGTGTCCACAGCAGCAGGGGGAATATCTGCAAGGCGGGTGCGGATGCGGTATTTCTGATCAGCGGAAAGGCTGACCCGCATGATGTTGCCGCGCTTGTCCAGTACCATGCGCGAGAATTCCACCCCAGCCAGCGGATGCGGACACGGGGCAAATATCAGCCAGAAAAGCAGGGCCGCCAGCGGCAGAGTCAGCACACAGATGGTCGCCGTAAGCCACCGTCTGCGCCGCAGTAGGGCGTAGAAGGCGGCAAGCGTATGGACAGCCCGGTTCCGCATGAGCGGCAGCACCGTACGGAACCGGGCCAGAAGCTTATTCGACAGAGACATTTCCGCCGCCCGTGCGGGCGTTTACAGCAGGGTTGTACATGGCTTCAGCCGTGGCGGCTGGCAGCACAAAGCGTCCTCTGGAGGCCGCCCGTACCTTGTATGTAAAGGTTTGGCGGTCGCCGTTCAGATCCACAAAGAAGATGCCTCTGTCCTCACGGCGCTCGTAGCGCACCAATCCGTCCTGCGGCTGGTTTTGCCCGCTCTTTTCAAGCACAGGCTCAAAACCGCCGGGCAGCAGATCAACCAGAACCACATTGCTGATCTCGGTGCTGGCCTGCACGGTCAGCTCCACGGTGATAACATCGCCAAGGTGCGCTGTGGCGACGTCTTCCCCCTTGGAGTTGAGGTAACGGCGTTGCAGCGAAATGCCATTGGTGGCATTGCTCAGGGGCGTGCGGTCAAAGCCCTCGGTGGTCACCAGCAGGCTGAGCAGGGGATCGCCCTGCGCCATCTCCACCCGGTAGCGGGTGCAGCCGGGCGCATCAAGCACAAGCGCGCCGCCAATGGGGGCGGCCTTGTCCTCAGCCGGGGTAAAGCCCTGCGCATACTGCTGGCAGGTCAGATTGAGATTGGCCGACTTGACGGCGTCGGCATCGCCCATCGCCAGAAGGGTTCTGGCGGTAAGGCCTTTGTCCACTGTGTTGGCATCCGTGCTGAAGGCGCTGTCCAGCAGATCAGCCACGCGCAGTTGTTTTCTTTTTTCCGGGAAGTGCCGCACCACCATGAGGGCGTGCAGCGCCTTTGCAGCGCCGTTGCTCAAGAAGAAATCATCGCAACGGGTAATCACGGCAGGCATGCGCTGCTCTGCGCGACGCCGCAAGCGCAGCATGTCGTAGCTGTCTGCCAGAAAAGCGGCGGCGATATCGTTTTCCCAGTCTTCCTGGTTATCTTTAAACCACTGCTCAATACGTTCCAGTTCCTGGGTCATGATGCGACCATCGCGTTGCAGTATCCAGGCTCCGTACAGTTTGACGCGGGCATCCGACATGTCGGTGGGGGAGCGCCCCACGACTGTTTCAAGCGTATCAAGCAGGTTTTGCGAAAGGCCCTCGGGGGTGACGGTTCCGCTGTCCCGCAGGGTCAGCAAAAAGTCTGCCGCATAGGCGGTAACAAAGTCGTTGGGCGAGCTGCCGGGCCACAAACCTACCCCTTCGTACGGGGTAAAGTTGACCATGATGGCGGAAAGCGCGGCGCTGATAAGCTTGTTGCCGCGTTTGAGCATGGTGGCCTGGCTGACGTTGGGGTTGAGCAGTACCTCGTGCCGTGCCTCGGGTGCGCCCAGCAGAGCCGCGTAGGGCATGGCACGGCTGATGAGTTGCTCGGTGCATCCATAGGGATAGGTATCGAGCTTCGCAATCAGTGAACGCAGGGCAAGCACGGGCATGGCGCCCACGCTGGCCTGTCCCTGAGCTTCAAAGGGATACAGGTTGCGTTGCACGTCAACCGTGGCGGGGCCGCGCAGCGGGGTAACGCTTTCTGTGCGCAGGCGTGGCATGGGCGGGCGTATGGAGACCGTCTGCGTGCGGATAACCGCCTTGTCGGCACCGGCTTTTGCCGCCTTGGGGTTTTCAAGGCTTGCGGTAAAGCGCACGGCGGCTTCGCCCAGCGTATCTTGCGCCCGCATGTGGAAGTTGATGGTGGCCTCGCCGTTTTCGTCCACGGTAACGGTTTGCGGGGTGGGGGCTTTTGCAAAGGCCAGACCGCCAGAGGTGCTCTCCATGGTCACACGTATCTGGGCACCGGGGCCGCTGCCTTCAACTGTGTTGGCTATAACCAGCGCTCCGTCAAATTCGTCGCCGGGGGCGGCAGCCAGGGGCAGCAACGGCTTGAGAATAATGGTGCCGCGTACCTCGGTGGATGCTTCCGTTCTGCCAGCCAGAGCCACACCCTGCTTGGGCGCGGCGCTGCCTACCGCCATGATGCGGATCTTGCCGCTGGCATATTCCGGCACGGTAAAGTGAACCTCTGTGCCCTTGGCGTCCACGGGCACAATATCCTGCCACAGGGCAAAGGGCGGTTCACCACGCCGTTTGAAGGGGTTGAGAAAGCGCCCGCCGGGGCCGGACATGTCGCCGCCAAAACCGGGGATACGCCCGCGCAGGCGCGCATGATCGGGCATGAGCAGATCAAATATTTGGGCGGTGCTGACATCCAGCGCCCGATCGCCCAAAAGATCACGCAATGGGTCTGGCGTGGTAAAGCCCGTGAGCTGCAACACGCCTTCATCCACGGCAAAGATCAGCGCGCGTCCCGGTACGCGGGAGGTAAGGCGTACGGTGACGGTATCACCCGGCAACACGCGCGCCGGGGCTTTGAGGGCAAGGCCGAGATCGCGCTGGTCAATGCCTGCCATAAAGGGGGCCACGGCAACCACGTGCGGTTTCATGTAAACCACATCTGAATCCAGCGAACGGGCGTAGGACACGTTTACGTAGCCGCGGCCCTGAAAATCATCGGGAATGCGGATCTCTTGCACGCTTTCGCCAGCCTGGGCTGTAAACCATGCCTGAGCCAGCACATTTTCGCGTTCAATGGTGATCAGCCCCGCACCTGCAAAGGGGGTGGAGATACGCATCTTGATTGTATCGCCGGGGGCGTACTGCTGTTTATCCAGCTTGAGACGCAGATCGCCCTTTGCCAGTGATTCGGTAGAAAGGGCCGAGGGCTGGGCAAGCCTGTCGCCCGCCACTGTGTAGGGAATAACCGCCAGCACGGCCCCGTTGGGCTGCCGCACGGTGAGCAGAAAATCACCGGCATCGGTGGTGGGCAGCGGCAGGGATAAACCCTGTGTCCCAAGATCAAGAGTTTTGCGCGCCACTTCCGTATCAACGGGTGTGGCGTCATAGCGGTATTCACCTCTGGAATCTGTCACCAGACTGTTAACGTAGCGGCGGGCGGAAAATACGGCTTCGGCCTTGGCAAGATTGACAGGCGCAAGATCGTTGTTCAGCACCAGCAGGTGCAGAGAAGCCTTGGCGTTTTGCGGAATATAATCAAGGTTGTTGACCGCGCCCTCGGGCTTGTAGCCAAGGGCCACAGCCAGCGGCGAGAACAGCGCCTCA
The DNA here is from genome assembly GCA_003251995.1 of Desulfovibrio desulfuricans. Taxonomy (GTDB): domain Bacteria; phylum Desulfobacterota; class Desulfovibrionia; order Desulfovibrionales; family Desulfovibrionaceae; genus Desulfovibrio; species Desulfovibrio desulfuricans_B. Next base: position 3,484 of record QKDT01000402.1, on the reverse strand, counting down.
ATCTGGCGTGTAACAGCCCTGCCGCCAGCAGCTTCAAAGCCTTCTATCTGCACTGCGCCGCGCAAGGTGCCTGCCTGCAATTTGCCAAGTGGCAGGGCAAACGCGGCTATACCCTTGTTGTCTGTATAAGCGGCGGGCAGTTCAAGCGACTGGCCTTCGCCTTCAAACCCTGCGGGTTCGTAAAACGTGTAGTCTTCATACCCTGCAAAGTGCAGATGGCTTTTTTCTGTACGCAAGACCACCTGAACCCGATGATTGGCAGCAGGCTCTCCATACAGGTTGTCCAACCGGGCCTGAACGTCCACATTTTGTGCATCCAGCCCTGTGCGTATCCAGCCTTTGGGGGCGGTAGGCGTAAACGAGGTGGACAGGGCCAGCGTGTCTGGCTGGAATTCTTCAACGCGAACACGGGTGCTGCCCAGCACGGGCGACGCGCCAGAGCGCACATCGCCGCCTGGCAGGCGGATATCTAGTTGATATGAACCCACGGCAGCATCAGCAGGGCAAGACCAGTCAAAGGAGTTGAGGCCATCGTCGCCCACGGTAAAGGCGCGGCGCATGACCTCCGCACCTGTGGGGCTTACAAGCACTGCTTCAAGCGGCAGACCTGCGGGCATGGGCTGCCAGTCGTAGCGGCGCACTATGCAGCCAAAATGCAGGGTTTCACCCGGCAGATAAATGCCGCGTTGGCTGAACACCGAGGCATTGAGTCCGTCTGCCGACGTATGGCGACCCGCCACGGCAAAGTTGCTGTAATCCACAATGCGGGTGGCGTCATCCAGCGAAAGCCAGGCCAGATCGTGTGGGCCAGCATCGGCAGACTTTCCGGCTGCGGGGGCCAGGGCCACCACGGCAACAGGGAGTTTTTCTCGATCAAGGCCAGTGGCGGGGGGCAGGTCGGCGCGGCCCTGCGCATTGGTAACGGCGTTTTGCAGCGGCAGGCCGTTGGCACCGAGCAGGCGCACCTCTGCACCCTGCACAGGCTTGCCCGTGCCAAGGTTCTGCACAAAGACCGTGCGCGCGCCGTCGCCAGCGGTTTTTACGGTCAGGCCCATGTCTGTTATCAGCAGCAGCCGTGAGGTGGACGCAACGGATTTGTCGCCGTTAAGGCCTTCAAGGTTGATGCGCATGAGCCCATGCACGGGTTCTTTGCCGCCCCGCAGCAGCGGGGCCATATCCAGAACGGGAAAACTCGAGGCACCGGCTTGTTCCTTGCGCACATCAATACGCCCGGTCATGACCTCACTTATGGAGTCCATATCAATGCTGGTTTCAGCAAAGCCGGAGTTTCTGGCGGCAAGAGCCATAAAAGGATCGCGCACGCGCTCTGCACGCCAGTTTACGGCGGTGAGGCCGGTGGCGTAGATATCCAGTTTCTTTTGACCGCTCAGGGTCAGCACGTTACCTGGTTGCAGAAAGTCCACTTCTGCGCCGAGGGATGGGACGGTAAGAATAAAACGGCGAACAGTGGACGTTTGCGGCCCGGCGATTGAGGGCAGCCCCTTGTCCACAGCCGCCAGTAGGCCGCGTCCGGCCTCCGCGGGTATGCGCAGCATCAGGCGGTCTGCGGGTTCGTCTGCGGCTTGCAGCAGCTCCGGCTTGAGCCGTGTTCCGTTTTTTACATCTTCCGCGCTGATGGCGGGCATTTTTGTCCAGTCGGTATCCTGGCCCGCCTCGGCGGTAAGTTTGCGGGGTAGTTGTATCAATTCAAGCTTGCGTAGCAGTTCTGAGGGCAGAACGCGCAGGGTGGTTTTGACCTCTAGCTGAAATTTTTTGTCCAGTTTGTCGTCATAAACGGGATTGATAGTAATTTTAGTAATATCCATCAAACGGGAGCGGCCTGTTATTGAAAACAGAGCCTCCACGTTTTGGTGCTTGGCGTCTTTTTTGGGGGCGGCAACCACAAATTTGCCAGAAGTTTTAGTAAAGGCGGGCAAACCCTTGATGGTAATGCGGGCAGCGGCGTTGTTTTCAGACAGGGCGGTAACGGGTGCGCTGACCACGACTTCGTCGCGGCGCTCGTTCCACACAAAGCGGGGTGCGCCCAAGGAAAGGCCGCTCTTGGGATCGCTGGGGCTTATGGATATGCGGGCGTCCATATCTTGCGTGCCAACGGGCCAGATAAAGCGCAAAGGCACGGAAACGGCATGCGCTCCCTTGGGGGATGGGTCGATCCAGAATGTTTCTTTGCCCACGCACACAGCCTGAGGCTGCGTGGTGTACACAGCCTGCCGCTTGAGCGTAAACCGCATGGGCAGGGGCATTTTTTCCAAAGAGATTGTATAGCGGGTGTTGGGCGAAAGGTGGTCCTTGGGGGTAAATTCCATGGTGGAATCGTCAGTCCAACGCCACACGCCCGCCACTGGCGGGGTCATGCGCACGCCATCCACTACGCGGCCTTCTTCCCCTGCGGGTGCAGACGCGCACTGGCGCGACCAGTCTGCGCCGTATTCTTTTTTGCAGCGGGCTTCATCCATCTGGAAGGTTATGGAAAAACCATCGCGGCGTAGCCAGTTGTCTTCTTGTGGCACGCTGGGAGCTGCAATTCTGTATGCAGGCCCGGCAAGTGCTGGTGCAGCAAATACTAATGCGGCTTGCAAGAAAACGGCTAAAATAAAGATCTGTAGGCGCAGTGGCATTGACGGCATGATTCCTCCGCTGTGCGGTAAAAGGCAAGGGCGGAAACCCGGAGTCCATTCGGACGCCAGAGCGATGCAAACCAAATGGATGTGTGCAGGAGATGCAAGATATGACTGTTATCACGCAAGGAGATAACCGCCTTTTTACTATGAATGCCGGATTCTGTAGTAATTGTCCACGAAATATAAGGGAATTTGTAAGGGAATGCAGACTGCAACGGTTCGCGCTGGGGGGATGCGCAATCCGTAAATGGTAAAGGTAGGTGGCTTAAGGCGTAGGCCCGTAGCCTTGTCAGCCAACTTTAGATCGGAGCTAGTGGACAGGCCTTGGGCAAGCCCTGTCTTCAAGATTCTCTGCATTAAGCCACATATGGCGGATGATGCCGTCCACAAGGCCAATCTTGGGTATGACAAGCTGTTTTGCGCCTGTTGCGTCCACCACTCCAAGAAAGATATCCAGAGCCGGAACAATAACATCCGCGCGATAGGCGTTGAGGCCGTATTTTTCCATGCGGCCTTCTAGCGGCAAGGCCAGCAGGTCCTTGTGCAGGGCGCGCAGTTCTGGCGCGCCAACAGGCTTGCCTTCACGCTTTTCAAGCAGTTTTGATACCTTGTTGATGTTGCCGCCAGAGGCAATGACGCACTGGGGGGCATATGTTTGGCCCAGGCGGCGCATCTCGGCAGAAAAGCGCTCGCGCTCAGCGGGATTTACGGCATTGGCAAGAATGCGCACCGTGCCGAGCTGGAAGGAAAAAGCCTCTTGCAACTTACCGTCGCGCAGGGCGACCACCTCTGTACTGCCGCCGCCCACATCCACGTACAGGGCGCTGTTCACATCGGTATAT
>QKDT01000407.1 GCA_003251995.1 Desulfovibrio desulfuricans | reverse complement strand
GGCGTAGGGCAGGCAGATGATCATGGAGCCAAGCGCAGTATCCAGCTCGACTTCAAAGGTGATGACCACTACCACGTCGCTGGGGGGCACGATGGCGGCAAACTGGGGGTTGATCTCACTGCGCACCAGCTCAAGTTTGACGTCGTGAACGGGCCGCCATGATTCTTCCATGTTTTCCAGCGCGATCTTGACGATCTTGTCCACCACGGCCTGTTCAATCCGCGTAAATTCGCGGCCTTCAACCTTGGGCTGCGAACCTGCGCCGCCAAAGACGTTTTCTACCAGTGCAAAGACCAGACGCGAATCCACAACCATAATGGCGTTGCCGCGCAAAGGGTCCATTTTGAAAATGTTGATGGATGTTGGCACTGGCAGCGAGCGCATGAACTCGCCAAATTTGGTCATATCAATAGATATGGGGTTCAGCTCCACGCGCTTGCGCACAGAGTTTGAAAGCGCGTTGGTGCAAAGCCGTGAAAAACGGTCGTTAACGATTTCAAGCACGGGCATACGCCCACGGATGATACGATCCTGATTGGCAAGGTCAAAGGACACAATGCCAGAATCGTCCTCATGCGTTTCCGTTTCGTTTTCGATTTCCCCGCCGGAAAGCCCGCGCAGCAGGGCATCGACTTCGTCTTGCGCCAAAACTTTATTCATACCCGCCTCGGAGCAGTCGTGAAAATGTGTGTTGCGGCGTGTTTTTCCGCACACGACCATGCAGTTGGAATATGCAAGATAAAGGCCAGTTTGACAAGCCGTGCATCGCTATTTACCGGCTTTTGTCATGGGCTGTGGGCTGCGCCACTCTTGCGTTTACCAGGGGGCTAAGGCAATCTGCGCCTATGTTGGTACGTCTTTTTTCAACCAGTGATCAGGTTTTTGCCAGCCCGGAGGCCGCAGCCGCAGCCACTCCGGCCTTGGTCGTTGCCGCAAGGCCGGGGCAAAGCCTCTCGCAAGCCATCTGGCTTTCGGGGCAGGTGCGCCCCTTGCCCCTGTGCGGTGGCCTTGGTCGGTGCGGTCGTTGCCGTGTGCGTTTTGTGCGCCATGCGCCACCTTGCCTGCCCGCCGAAGAGGATGTTTTTTCCCCCTCGCAACTGGCTGATGGCTGGCGGCTGGCTTGCCGCCGTCAGGTGCCCGACAATGGCTTAACCACTGCGGGAACTTTAACCGCGCTTGATCTTGAGCTGCCGCCAGAAAGCCTTGTTGCGCCAACGTTGTTGCATTTGAATGCCCCAGCACATGCAGTGCTGGCGGCGGAGGCGTTGCCCGGTCAGGGCAATGCGGCTCAGGCCCAGGCAGCTTACGTGAACGATGGGGCCGTTGACGGCTCATCGGCTCGGGCCGGGGATTCTTTGCCAGATCTGGTGCTCGCAGTTGACCTTGGTACCACATCCCTGTGCTGGCGGGCGCTCGATATGCAAGGCCGGATAGTGGGCGAGGGACGCACTCTCAATCCTCAAGCCGGGGCGGGGGCGGATGTTATGTCGCGTCTTGCCGTGGCGCGCACGGTTGAAGGGCGCGGGGTGCTTGCGGGGCTGGCACGACAGCACTTGCGGGGAATCATTGATTCGCTTGCGCAGTCGGGGGGAGGGCGCGTGGCGCGGCTGTGCCTGGCAGCCAACACAGCCATGACCGATATTTTTCTTGATCGCGATGTGGAGGGCCTGTGCGCCGCCCCCTACAGGCTTGATCATAATGGTGATGAAATCGTTGATCTGCCGGGCCTTCCGCCTGTCTACGTCCCGCCTTTGCCCGCGCCCTTTGTGGGGGGCGATGTGAGCGCGGGGCTTGCCGCCCTGATGGAGGCCGACATGCCCCGGCCTTTTGTGCTGGCAGACCTTGGCACCAACGGAGAACTGGCCCTTGTAACGGAGACTGGACAGTTGTGGCTGACCAGCGTACCCCTTGGCCCGGCTTTGGAAGGTATTGGGCCGGAATGCGGTCAGTTGGCTGGCCCCGGGGTGGTAACGGGGTTTACGCTCACGCCGCTGGGCCTTGCCGCGACTGCCCAGGAAGCGGGCCAGCCAGAGGCCCAAAAGCACGCCCACGCCACAGGGCTGCATGTTGCCCCGCAACACGGCGGTTGCCCTTGCCCCGCCTGCCAGCAGATTGCCTCGGGCGTTACAGGCGGCGCGGCGCGGGGCATAAGTGCCACGGGGTATCTTTCCTTGTTGGCCTTGCTGCTGCGCACGGGTGTTTTACGCAATGATGGACAGTTTGTGGCAAACCCGGTTATGCCGCTGGCGCGCAAGCTGAGCGCAGGCCTTGTGAGCGCGACAGAAAAATCCGGCGATCCTGGGCAGGCCCGGTCGGGAGCGCGGTTGCGCTTGCCGCACGGTTTGTGGCTGGCAGCCGCAGATGTGGAGGCCCTGCTGCAAGTCAAAGCGGCCTTTGCACTTGCGCTGGAGGCCTTGCTGCGCGCAGCGCATCTTGCTGCTGGCAATGTTGCGGCCCTGTGCCTGGCTGGTACTTTGGGCGAATATGTAAACCGGGATGACCTTGAAACCCTGGGTTTTGTGCCAGCGGCGCTGGCCCCGCGTATCCGCGCCGTGGGTAATACAGCCTTGGATGGAGCCGCGCTGCTGGCGCTGAACAGCACAAAAATTTCGCCATTGGCCCACATGTGCCGCGAGGCCGTGCTGCTTCCTCTTGTAGATGAACCAAATTTTCACACCGACTATCTGCGCCACATGCGCTTTGGAGTATAAATGTCCGCTAACGATGATTTTTATAACGATTCTGGACGACGTGACCGCCGTTCTGACAGCGGCAGCAGCCAGCCCCGCCGTCGCACCCCGCACAAGCCTGGTGACAGGTCAGCGCGAAAGGACGACGCCGATGCTCGGTTTGCCAATCGTACGGGCGGGCGTACGAGCGGGCGCACTGGCGAACGCCAGGACGGTCGCACTGATCGACATTTCAACGAGCGCCCAGACAATCGCTTTGGCGAACACGCTGGCGGACGTTCTGCCGGTCGTCCAGACCGGGGCGACACCAAACGCGGCGATAAGCGTAATGACCGCAGAACTGACCATCAGGATGATCGCCGGAATAACCGCGCGGACGAGCGTTTCAGCGATCGCCGTAGTGACCGGCCCGCAGGCCAGTTTGCAGGTCGGCCCAGCGGACGCCCCACCAAGGGGCAGGATGATCGTCGAAATGATCGTCGTGATGACCGCCGCGATAGCCGTCATGATGATCCGCGTAATGACCGCCGCGAAAATCGCCAAGACTCGCGCAGGGATTCCCGTAACAACGACCGCCGTAATGATAACCGGGATGATCGCAGAAACGATCGCCAGGACAAC
>QKDT01000328.1 GCA_003251995.1 Desulfovibrio desulfuricans | reverse complement strand
AAGAAAAACTCCGGGCAAGAAAATCACCCCCTTCGGCGGTGGGGCATGGACGTAGACCATGGCCCGCAAAATATGAACTGCTCTTTTAGCCCGCACTTGAGAAAAAGGCAAGCCTCAAGTGCGAAAAAAAGAATATTTTTCGCCGCAGGGTTGGCAGCTTTTCAAAAGGCTAGCAGCCATCAGCATAACAAAGAAACCTTGCCAGTTGCACGGGTTGCGGCACTGGCAAGAGTTGTCTTTGTTATGCTGTTAGCAATAGCTAAGAGCAACAGCCGTGTGAGGCTGATGGCGCAAACTAGAAAGCCGTTATGCCCTGGCATAACGGCTCAAAATCAGTTCAGTGAATCCTTGAGCATTTTGCCGGGACGGAATTTGAGAATCTTGCAGGCGGGAATGGTCAGCGTGTCGCCGGTGCGGGGGTTACGCCCCTGACGAGCCTTGCGGGTTTCTACCGCAAAGGTACCAAACCCCGTGAGGGTCAGTTTTGATTCACTCACAAGAGCGTCTTCCACAGAGGCAAGGAAAGCATTGAGGGCACGTTCGGCGGCAGCCTTGGTCAGATTTGCCTTGGCGGCGATTTTTTCAACCAGATCAGCTTTAGTCATCAGCACATCCTCCTGAAAATTTCCCCGGCTTGAGTTGTTCTGCCAGCAAGCACAGGCGACAAAGGCCGCCAATGCATTACGTTTAAGAGACAGTGGCTAAACTCAAAACTTTTTATGCATTATTGTCAAGCTGCTCGGCCCAAAAAGCGGCAAGGGCCTGAAAATCTTTATTAGCGAGGGCCTCTGGCCTCAGGCTTGGGTCAATGCCGGTTTTTTGCAGCGCGACCTCAAGGCCCGGCTGACCACTGCGCCTGAAAACACCGCCAAGCTGCTTGCGGCGCTGTTGAAAGCACACGCGCAACAGCCGTGACAGCACCTCGGGGTGGGCCGGTCTGCGTTCTGGCGGTAATGGTTCGAAAGATAGCACGGCAGAGTCAACCTTGGGGGGCGGGCTGAAAGCCCCCGGCCCCACTATAAACTCCATGCGGGGGCGGGCATAGCTTTGCACCCAGACAGAAAGAGCGCCGTAGTGGTTAGTGTTTGGTTGAGCTGCCAGCCTTTGACCCACCTCTTTTTGCACCATAAAGGCCGCGCGCTGCCAGCCAGTTGCGCGCGAAACAATATCCCATATGAGGGGGGAGGCCACATTGTAGGGCAGATTGCCTATAATTTTCCAAGGTTTTTCTGGCGTTATGCGTCGCCAGTCAAAGCGCAGGGCATCGGTCAACACAGCCTGGGTGCGCGCCTCGCCAAGGCGTTGGCGCTCAGCCGCCCAGTGGCGGTCTTTTTCAAGCAGCAGCAGGCGGGCGTGGGGCTGTTCTTCGATAGCGCGGGTCAGCGCGCCAGGGCCGGGGCCGATCTCCAGCACCATGTCGTCGGGCTTGGGCAGCAGCAACATGGCTATGCGGCGGCAGATGTCCTCGCGTTTTAAAAAATGCTGCCCAAGGCTTTTTTTGGCGCGGGGCTGAGCGTGTGTGGATTCTTGTTGTGACATGGTTCCTCAGGGCAGATCAAAGCGGTCAAAAGTCATCACCAGTCCGGCGCGCCCCTGTGTTGCCGAACGCAGTGATGTGGAAAAGCCGAACAGACGGCGCAGAGGGGCCGTGCCACGCAGGGTTTTGCGCCCGCCGTGGTCTTCCATATCCTCAACCTTGCCGCCGCAGGTGGTAAACAACGTGATGGATGCGCCAAGGAAGTCTTCCGGCACGGTAATTTCCACGTGCATCACTGGTTCCAGCACAACGGGCGACGCAGCCGACAAGGCTTCGCGCAGGGCTTGCCCCGCAGCCATGCGGCAGCCGGGCACCGTGGTCACACCCTCCTGCCTGTCCACAGCGGTAAGGGTCACAGACACATCTTCAATGGGGTATCCGGTCAGATCACCACATTGCAGGGCATCGCGCACGCCTTCAAGGGCTGCGTCCAGATAGACCCTGGGCAGAATTTTGCGGGCTTCGGCGGCATCCTGCGGCAAGAAGTCACCCACCTCAACCGCATTGCCCGTGCCGCGCGCACGGGGGGCAACACGCAGAGCCGCAGAGCCCTGATGCCGCTCCTTGCCCAGCTCTTTGTCAAACACGGATGCCGCTTCGGCCTCTTTGCGCACTGTCTCGCGCAGCACCACCTGCGGATTGCCCGCGCGGGGGCTGAGGCCGTATTCGCGCTTCATGCGTTCAAGCAGCACATCCAGGTGCAGCTCGCCCATGCCGGAAACCATGCGCGATCCGGTATCATCGTCCAGCTTCGCAAGCAGGGTGGGGTCTTCTTCCGTGTACCGGGTCAGCGCTTCGTCCAGAATTTTGCCTTCATCAGCATTGCGGGGTTCGAGCGCAAGGGTAATGACGGGGGAGTATGCATCTATGCTTTCCAGCGACAACTGGCGCTCGCGGGCGGTGTATGTCTCGCCCGTATGGGCAGAGCGCAGACCCACCACAACCACAATTTCGCCCGCTTCGGCGCTTTCAGCCTGTTCCCGCCTGTCAGCATGGGGCTGGTATATGCGACCAAGGCGGTCATCCTTGCCGTTGGTGGTATTGCGCAGATTTTCGCCCTCATGGATGCGACCCGCGTACATGCGCAAAAAGGCCAGCTTGCGACCATTTTCCATCAGTACCTTAAAAACCAAAGCCACTGGCGGGGCATCGGGAGTGGCCTCTACCGTGCATTCGCGGCCTTCGGCATCGTGCCCAACAGGGGCCGGAACATCGGCAGGCGAGGGCAGCAGGGCGCACACGGCATCCAGCACAGGCTGCACGCCCATGTTGCGCAGGGCGGAACCGCAAAAAACAGGCGTAAGCGTGCGTGCCAGGGTGGCACGGCGCAGGGCCGCGTTGATGTCGGTCAGGGTGTACGAGCCTTCAAGATAGAGGTCCACAAAGGTATCGTCCGCTTCGCCCAGTTTTTCCAGCAGCGTTTCGCGCCAGGGTGCGGCAAGGGCCGCTTCTTCCTGCGTAAAGGGCGCGCTGTGGACAGTTTGCCCTTGATCCGCCGGGTCAAAGGTAAGGCTTTGTTCGTTCACAAGGTCAAGCACGGCGCGAAAATCTTCGCCCTGACCAAAGGGAATGGTGACGGCTATGGCATTGGTTTGCAGACGTTGGCGCATGGCCTCCAGCACTGCTTCAAAATCCGCGCCCAGGCGGTCGATTTTATTGATAAAGGCTATCTTGGGAACGCTGAAATCTTCTGACTGCCGCCACACGGTTTCTGACTGCGGCTCAACCCCGCCCACGGCGCAGAACACGCCCACGGCCCCATCCAGCACGCGCAGGGCGCGCTCAACCTCAATGGTAAAGTCCACATGACCGGGCGTGTCGATGAGGTTGATGGTGGTTTCGCCCCACTGGCAGGTGGTGCAGGCCGACATGATGGTGATGCCGCGCTCCTGCTCCTCCGGCATGTAGTCCATGGTGGCTGCGCCGTCGTGGACTTCGCCCATGCGGTGAATTTTGCGGCTGTAAAAAAGCATGCGCTCGGAAAGCGTGGTCTTGCCCGCATCGATATGGGCAATAATGCCTATGTTGCGAATATGCTTGATGCTGGGCATGGCTTTGCTCCCAAAACGAGGTGTTTCTGAATGATTACGGCTTTTTCAGGCGCAGGGCAAGGCTGGTCGCTGCTGCCCTGTTGCCGTGCCTTGGGGCGGGTTTTGCGCATGCGGCAAACCCATAGCAAAGATCCCTCAGGGATGGCTGGATGAGTGCATGGCAGTAAGGTTGCGCCGGATTACAACAGCCCAAAGGCCTGGCGCTGCACGCGGAAAAAATCAGGCGTGAGGCCAGGATGCAGCCAGAAGCCCTCGCAACCTGGCGTAAGCGCGGGCGCGCCACTATAGGGGAAGGGGCCGGTGCGGCGTTCGCGGCAATGCCCAAGGGCAGCCACTGGTGCAAGATATGTGGCGTCGGGCGTGAGGCGCAACGAAGTGTCGAGGGCTGTTTCAAGAGCTTCGGCCTGTGCAAAGGCAAGAGCCTCCAGGTCAAAAGCATCTGGCTTGGGCAGGCACAGCACAGGGGCGCGGCGTTCTTCGTAGCAGGGTAGTTCCAGTGTTCTGGCGGCTCCTGCCACGGCATCAAGCTCACCTTTATGCAGCAGCACAAGCCGCCCCGGCCCAGGCTGGGTTTCTTCCAGCAAGGTGCAGAGGCCAGCACTGTCCATAACAAAGATGTCTTCCACCCCTGTCAGCTCCAGCGTGACCAGGGCATTTTTACTCGGCGCGCCGCCCACGCATACGGCCCCCACATGTGGCACGCCACCAAGCAGGGCTGGCATGCAGGCGGCAGCAAGGCGGGCAGCGGCAGCATAGGCGGGCGTAAAGGCAATGACGGCCCACGGCGCGGGGTGCGAAATGGAACGCCGCCAAAAGCCAAGATGCGCGTTACGCACCTCGTTGCGTTGGCTGGTGGTGCTTTCGCCAAAGTGCATGTGCGTGAGGGCCAGCCCTGTTTTGATTGCGGCGCGCAATGGGGCTGGTGTGGCCTCGTAGGCCTCTGCGGCGAGGGTATCGTCCAGCCGCGCGTCTTCCGCCCACTGGGGCCAATACACGGCGGAGGGGGCTTCCGCCCCCGGATCCTGCCGGTTTTCAGTATCAAAAAAGGACATGGCGTTTGGCTCCGTTCTCAGAGCAGTTTCAGCTTGAAATTGCCCCGGTGACAGCGAGAGCTGGCACCCACCCTGAAGGCATAAGCGCAGTTTGTTTGCGCTGTTAGGTGCCGGTACTGGCGTGTCTTAAACTTTGAAAATATAAATTTTCAAAGGTAATTGATATCTAGGGCTTGTCCTGGCCCAGATTCTGCCCAAGCCATTCATGTATCTGCCCAAGCTGGGTTTCAACCGAACGGGGGCCAGTGCCGCCGGGGGTTTCGCGGCGGCTCACTGCTGCGGCGTATTCAAGAATTTCAAAAACCGTTTCTTCAATGCGTGGTTCAAGAGTTTTGAGCTCGGCAAGGGTGAGGTCTTCAAGCCCTTTGCCCGCCTTTTCCGCCATTGCCACGGCCTGACCAGTGATGTGGTGCGCCTCGCGGAAGGGAATACCCTTACGCACAAGGTAGTCGGCTAGCTCTGTGGCGTTGAGGAACCCGGCCTTGCAGGCCTCGCGCATGCGGTCGGTGCGGAAGGTCAGTTCTTCAAGCATGCCCGCCATGAGCCGCAACGATGCTTCAACCGTGCGGTCTGCATCCAAAAAGCCTTCCTTGTCTTCCTGCATGTCGCGGTTATAGGCCAGGGGCAGGCCCTTCATAACCGTGAGCAAGCCGGTGAGCGCGCCATAGACGCGCCCTGTCTTGCCGCGCATAAGTTCCGCCACATCGGGGTTTTTCTTTTGCGGCATGATGGACGAGCCGGTGGAATAGCCGTCGGAAAGACGCACAAAACCAAAGGCGGGGTTGGCCCAAAGGATGATTTCTTCGCAAAGGCGCGAGAGATGCATCATGATTGTCGAGCCGTCAAAAAGGGCCTCAAGCACAAAATCGCGGTCAGAAACCGCATCCATGGAGTTGCCGTAAATTTCGGCAAAGCCTACCTCGTCCGCCACGCTTTGCGGGTCGAGAGGGTAGGTTGTGCCAGCAAGGGCTGCAGCGCCCAGGGGCGAAATGCGCACGCGCTCGAGGGTGTCTTCAAGGCGCATGGCGTCGCGGCGGAACATCCAGGCATAGGCCAGCAGGTGGTGGGCAAGGCTCACGGGCTGGGCAGGTTGCAGATGGGTGCAACCTGGCAGAATATCTGTTTTGTGTTCTGCGGCTTTTTCTGCCAGCACAGAACACAGAAGGGCAGCGCGTTGCCGCCAGGTTTCAAGGCGGTCAGCCACAAAAAGACGGAAGGTCAGCCCCACCTGATCATTACGGCTGCGGCCCGTGTGCAGTTTTTTGCCCACATCGCCCACAAGCTCGGTCAGGCGCGCTTCAATATTCATGTGTACGTCTTCAAGCTCGGGTTTCCATACAAAGTCGCCCGCTTCAATTTCTTCGCGCACGCGGTCCAGACCGTTGACCAGAATCCGTGCCTCGCTCTGGCTGATAACGCCCTGGCGGCCCAGCATGCGGGCATGCGCCTGTGACGCGCGAATATCCTGGGCATAGAGCGCCCTGTCGTAGGATTGCGAATCCGTATACTGGGCCACGGCTTCCTTGGGGCCTTCGGCAAAGCGTCCGCCCCAGCTCTGGTTGGTCTTCATGGTCTGTCCGTTTTCTGTAAAAAATGAATCGGGGGAAGCCGCGTTGCTTTGGCAAACGCCGCTTCCCCCGGAACCTGTCCTTTTGATTACCCGCAAAACATGCGGCATTGCCGCCAATGGCGGAACCATTATGGCTCAGGTTCCGGGAAAAGCGCCCGATATTCCACAACTCCGCTTGCCGCATGGCAGATGCCGCAGCATGCGGGGCATTTGCTGTCTACTTGCCGAGCATGCCCTTTACAGCGGCGTGCAGGCGCAGGCGCAAGCTGTTGAGGCGAATGAAGCCGGCGGCATCCTTATGATCGTAGTCGCCGCCTTCAAAGGTGGCAAGATCCTCAGAGAAGAGCGAGTTGGCAGAAGTGCGGGCCAGGGGCCACACGCCGCCCTTGTAGAGCTTGGCGCGCACGGTGCCGGTGACGCTTTCCTGCGACTTGTCCATGAAAACCTGCATGGCTTCGCGCTCGGGCGAATACCAAAAGCCATTGTAAACGCACTGCGAGTAGCGCACTGCCAGCATATCGCGGATGCCGAGCAGTTCGCGGTCCATGCAGATGCCTTCAAGGTCGCGGTGTAGGGCAAACAGCAGGGTGCCAGCGGGGTTTTCGTACACGCCGCGGCACTTCATGCCCACAAAGCGGTTTTCAACCATGTCGTCACGACCAATGCCGTTGCGACCAGCGATTTCGCTCAGGGTCTTGATGATGGCGGCGGGGGAGAGGCGTTCACCGTTAACTGCCACGGGGTTGCCGTGTTCAAAGTCAACGCTGATGATCTCTGGCGTGTCGGGCGCTTCTTCCACAGGCACGCAGCGCTGATGGCAGGATACATCGGGCGCGTTGCCGGGATTTTCCAGCTCGCTGCCTTCAAAGCTCGTGTGCATCATGTTGGCGTCCATGCTGTAACGCTTGGCATCGCTCGAAATGGGAATGCCGTGCTTTGCAGCAAAGGCCGTAAGGGCCGTGCGCGACATAAGATCCCATTCACGCCAGGGGGCGATAACCTTGATGTCGGGCGCAAGGGCGCTGACGGCAAATTCAAAACGCACCTGATCGTTACCCTTGCCGGTGGCACCGTGAGCCACGGCATCAGCGCCTTCCTTGCGGGCGATGTCCACAAGGGCCTTGGCGATCAGCGGGCGGGCGATGGAGGTGCCCAGCAGATAGCGGTTTTCGTAACGGGCTGCGCCGCGCATCATGGGGAACACAAAGTCTTTTGCCATTTCTTCGCGCAGATCAAGCACGTATGCCTTGGAAGCGCCGGTTTTAAGCGCCTTTTCTTCCACGCCAGAAAGGTCTTCGGGCTGACCAAGATCGGCGGTTACGGCAATGACCTCACAATGGTAGGTCTCAATAAGCCATTTAAGGATAACAGAAGTATCAAGCCCGCCCGAATAGGCGAGAACGACTTTTTTAACATCTTGCATGTATGGTGCCCCCTTGTGGATTCAAGAGAAAAATTATTGCTCAAAAAAAAGTGCGAGGCAAGGGCTTTGTGTTGTCTGACCACCGCACGGGCAGGGCATAACCCCATAATGCGCGCGTGCCGGGCGCGCGGCGGCTCTTTGCAAAGGTGTGTATTCATTGGTCGCAGGAAAAACTTGACTTTTATGCCATCTTTGGAATAAAAACAATCGTTTTATGCAATTCGGCGCGCCTGTGCCGCGTCATTACCTCTGATCTCCAAAATCCGCAGGAAAGTTCAATGCCCAAGCGTACGGATTTACACAAAATTCTTGTCATCGGCGCGGGCCCCATCATCATCGGCCAGGGCTGCGAGTTTGACTACTCCGGCTCACAGGCCGTGAAGGCCCTCAAGGAAGAAGGGTTCGAGGTGGTGCTGGTCAATTCCAATCCGGCTACCATCATGACCGATCCGCATATGGCCGACGCCACCTATGTGGAACCCATCGAGCAGGAAACCCTTGCC
>QKDT01000024.1 GCA_003251995.1 Desulfovibrio desulfuricans | reverse complement strand
CCGAGGCCAGCACGGCAACCTTGGGCTGGGTAATGCCCATGCGGGTGAGGGCGTCCACAGCGTTTTGCAGAATGTCTTTTTTCTGCTCCAGCGTGGGCGAAATATTGATGGCGGCATCGCACAGGGCCAGCAGCTTGGGATAGGTGCGCAACTGTACAATATTCATGTGCGAGATGAGTCGCCCGGTGCGAAAGCCCGTTTCTTCCTTGAACAGGCCCTTGAGCAACTGACCGGTGGGAATAAGCCCCTTGAGGATAAAGTCCGCGCGGTCTTCCTTGACTGCAATGCCAGCCTGTAAGGCGGATATGGCAGGTTCTGGGGTATCCACAATTTCCCAGGCGGTGATATCCAGATCCATGGCTGCCAGCTTGGCTTCCACATCGGCACGTTTGCCAAAAAGCAGCGGTTCCACAAGGCCCACTTCTACCGCATGGCGCACTGCTTCAAGCACATGGGCGTCTGCCGCTTCCACCACAGCCACGCGGCGTTTTTTCGCCTTTTTGAAAACCTGCGATTCCAGTTGTTCAAAAGTTGCGTACGTCATGCTTTCAATCCTTAGGCGTTTATGATCAAGGCAACGCTCCCGGCGGCAGGCCGCCGGGAGCACGGCGGCTAGTTGTCGTCAACCTGGGTGGCAAAGTCTGGGCACACCATCATGCAGGTGCGACAGCCGATGCAGTTGTCCATGGCTGCAACAGCCATGTACTTGTAGCCAGCGGCGTTCAGTTCTTCGCCAAATTCATACACCTGCTTGGGGCACAGTTCTTTGCAGTAACCGCAGCCTTTGCACAGTTCCGCATTGATGCGGACAGTGAAGCTTTTCTTTTCAGCGCTCATCAGTTGCCCCCCTTCATCGCTTCCACAGCCGCCACGCCACGGCGCAGCACTTCCATGTTTGCCTTGGCTACTTCGGGCTTGCCCTTGACCTCAGCCAGCGCCAGCAAGGCGTCAAGGCTTATGGCGCCGCACAGGCTCATGGCCCCGGCAAGACCCACCAGGTTGGCTGATTTGCCAGCGCCGAGTTCCTCGGCGATCTGCATCATGGGTATGCCAATCCAGTTGGGGAAGTTGCGGGCCTGCATGAGGGTGGTGTCGTACACCACAGGGCAGGCGGCGTTGTCGTAGCGGTTGCCCACAACATCACTGAAGGCAATGATGACATCGGGTTTGGTAACCTGCTGAAACATGATTTCGCCGTCATCTATGATGACCTCGGCGGAGATAAAGCCGCCGCGCTGCGAAATGCCGTAAGATTGGGTTTGCACCACGTTTTTGCCGGTTTTGATAGCGGCCTCTGCCAGAAAGGAGGAGCAGAAAACAAGCCCCTGACCGCCGGTGCCGGCCATCATCACTTCAAAGTGCGCCATGTTACTTTCCTCCCTTGGCAGCCGTAATAGCCGCACGTTCCGCCTCGTAACTCGTGGTGAAATCGGGGTCGTTATTGTCAGCGATCACGCCGGTGACGAAGTATCCCAGCTTTGCCGCATTTTCTATGGAATCAAACTTGGCCTGCGAAATGCCGCGCTCTTTGAGGCTGCGCAGCATGGAAACAGGGTTTTTCATCTGGTTGCGGGGGCCAAACAGGGTTGTGCAGGGGCTCATGGCCTCGATAAGCGAAAAGCCCTTTTTCTGAATGCCCGCCACGATGCGGCTTTTAAGGCGCATGCCGCTGGCAACGGATTCGCGGGCCACAAAGTTGGCACCGGCGGCGCGCACAAGGTCGCACACGTCAAATCCGCGTTCAGGGTTGCCGCCCACAGAGGTGCTTGTGATGGCGCCGGAGGGCGTGGTGGCGGAGTACTGACCGCCCGTCATGCCGTAGTTGAGGTTGTTCACGATGATGGCGGTAAGATCCATATTGCGGCGGGCAGTATGGATAAGATGGTTGCCGCCAATGGTGGTGCCGTCGCCATCGCCCATGAGCACAATGACGTTGAGCTTGGGGTTGGCAGCCTTTGCGCCGGTGGCGTAGGTCAGGGCGCGCCCGTGCGTGGTGTGCAGGGCGTTGGCGGAAATATAGTCGTCGGCCTTGCCCCAGCAGCCGATGCCGGTGACGATAAGCACGTCTTCTTTTTTCATCTGCAATTCGTCCAGCGCGCACAAAAGCGCGTTGAGCACGATGCCGTTGCCGCACCCGGCACACCACATAAGCGGCAGGGCCGAGGTATTGAGAAGCGAGCGAGTAACTGCTTGCGCCATTTCCAGTCTCCTTTATGGCAGGTTGCGCTTGAAATTGCCTGACAGCGGATTGCTGCTACGTGGGCAATTTCTCTGGCGAGCGTCGCATTGCGGCGCAGCGCCCGGGCATTACATCAGGGCAGGATTTCCTGCTACAGGGCCGCAGCAATCTGCGCGGGTGTCATGATGCTGCCGTTGTAAGTATTTACGCCCGACACCATGCGGGGATCGGAAACGCACTTCATCACTTCGCCTGCCAACTGGCCTGAATAGTTCATTTCAGCCACGATAACGCGTTTGGCACAGCGCGCTGCCTGGGCAACTTCCTTGTCGGCAAAGGGCCACAGGGTCTGCAACTGGAGCACGCCCACCTTTTTGCCTGCCGCATTGGCGGTGGCGGCTGCGCTGCGCGCTGCACGGGTGACAATACCCGAAGCCACAATGAGGGTCTCGCAATCTTCGGGGCCGAAGTAGCGGGTCATGATGATTTCGTCGCGTCCGGCAGCCAGTTTGGTGTGCAACTGGGCCACACGGCGGGCGGCATTGGCGGGGGTATTGCAGCTATAGCCGTTTTCACCGTGCATGGAGCTGGTGACGTGGAACACATACTCGCTGCCGTAGTTGGCAAGAGGTGCTACTGCGCCCTCGTCAAAGCAGAAGGGATTGTATTCCTCGGGCTTGCAGGTGGGGGCGGTTCTGTTAACCACTTCCAGCTCGCCCGGTTCGGGAATGATGAGGTTTTCACGCATGTGCCCGCACACTTCTTCCGGGGCCATGATGACCGGCACACGGTATTTTTCGGAAAGATTGAAGGCCTTGACCGTCAGGTCAAAGCATTCCTGCACCGATGCGGGGGTGAGGGCGATAATTTCCTGATCACCATGGCGGCCCCAACGCAGTTGCATGATGTCGGACTGCGCCGGCTTGGTGGCAAGGCCGGTGGAGGGGCCGGAGCGCTGCACGTTTACCACTACCACGGGTACTTCGCCCATGGTCGCCATGCCCAGGTTTTCCTGCATCAGCGAAAAGCCGGGGCCACTGGTGGCGGTAAAGGATTTTACGCCAGCCAGGGAAGAACCCACGATGGCGCCCATGCTTGCCAGCTCGTCTTCCATCTGCATGAACACGCCGCCAAGCTTGGGCAGCTCGCGCGAGGAGATTTCAGCGATTTCAGATGAAGGGGTGATAGGATACCCGGCGTAGAACCGCGCTCCGGCGTAAAACGCCCCTTGCGCTATGGCAGCGTTGCCTTGAACAAGTTTGCTTTTCTTGGACATATCAAACCCGATCCTTACTGTTTGTGTGGAGGGCAAACCTTGTGTGACTTATTCTTACTAATTCACTATGTTTTGCCGGTTGTTCCCCGAAGTTTAGCCTGTTGAGGCTGCCGCCGTGGATGGCTCATTGAACGGCGGCAGCCTTATACAAGGCACTGCCTAGGGGAGCAGGCCGAGCATGCGCCAGTAGGGGATGCTGCAAATGGAACCCACAATAACCACTGCCATGAACACAAGGCAGAGCTTCACCATGGGCATGTGGTCGCTCATCTCTCCCTTGGTGGAGAACTGGGCGCAGAGGTAAATGGTGTTCTGGTATTTAAGAAGCCAGATGTTGCCAGCGCAGAAGGACACAAAGATCACGATCCAGGGGTGGATGCCAGCCTGAATCGCAATGGGGCTGAGAATCAGCGAAAACATGAGGGCTGCGCTGGTCATGTTGGTGACCAGAAATTTGATGAGGTAGATGGAGACGGCAATGGCTGTAATAAACAGGGCAGGTTGGGCAGCAAGCTGCGAAATGACATGTCCGAATATTCCGCCAAGATATTTATCGATAGCCAGAGCCTTGATGACCGGAGCCATATTGAACACACAGCCGATAAGCACAACTGCGGGCCATTCAATGCCGTTTTTAAAGTCCTGAGCGGTCATGATTTTGAGGCCAAGCAGGATGCTCATGGCGGTTATGGCAATAACCGAGGCGCTGATGCCGTGCCACAGTTCGGTCATCCACATGCCAAGGGCGCATACCATAACGAGCAGCACGATACGTTCTTCGCGGCTCATGGGGCCAAGCTTGGCGAGCTGCTCCTTGCCGTAACCCTTGGGCAGGGAAACGGG
This sequence comes from Desulfovibrio desulfuricans, assembly GCA_003251995.1. GTDB lineage: Bacteria > Desulfobacterota > Desulfovibrionia > Desulfovibrionales > Desulfovibrionaceae > Desulfovibrio > Desulfovibrio desulfuricans_B. Next base: position 3,846 of record QKDT01000024.1, on the reverse strand, counting down.
GGCGCTGGGCCGATACATGACCATGATGGAAATAGCCAGAGCGGCAAAACAGATAACGCCCCAGGGCAGCGACCAGATCAACCAGTCCATCCACGTAATGGTGTTGTACGGGGCCGGAAGTGCGCCAATCATGATGTAGTGGCTGAACGAGCCGCTCAAAAACATGTGGCCCATAAGTACAAAACCGCCGTAACACGCGCCCAGAAGGCCGGAAGCGGCAGGGCTTTTGCGCTCAACGCCCAGTGAATCACTGATTGCCAAAGAAATGGGCGAGGAAAGGGCCGCCTTGGCGTTCATGCTGGGAACCAGGGGGCCGATGACGGTGCCGGAAGCCAGCAGACCCAGCACCTGTCCGTTGAATGTAGGGGGAAAAAGGCTGAGAACCCAGAGGGATATACGTTTGAGCAGGCCGGTCTTGCCAGCGATTGAACCAAGGCCAAATGCGCCGACCATGATCCACCAACCGGGAGAAGAAAAACTGTTGAAAGCAACTTTGAAGGCCACACACTTGGTACCAGCCCAAAGCGTACACATCATAAGCGCGGTAACATATTCGGGGACGATCTGGGTTATCCACCAGAATACGGCCCAAACGACAATGCCCAGGGCAATCATGGCCTGCTGATTGAGACCGGTAGGCGGGGTCATGGTGGCAATGGTGATGCCCAATACAACCGCGAGGGCAGCTACCACCTGTTTAACGCGAACAACATTTTCGGCGCTCAAACTCATAAAACCTCCCATCTGATATGTGTGGCCGACATGCTGTGCTGTTCGAAAGTATTGTGTCGTCCCCACGTGCCAGCTTTTTGAGCAACTAGCGTGCCATTTTTTATTTTTTTAACAAAAGCAAATAATCATAGCGAGTTAGTTATGTTTAACGAATTTTAACAAGAAAGAAAACGGCTTCAGGGGTTAACATTGGTAACTCAGGTGTTAACTGTGTTAACTAAACGTCGTATTTCTTGCATGCCCGATGCTGTGTGCCCGTTGCCCATTGCAGCAGGGGGCAATTCCATGTAAGGTAATAAGAATTTCAGGGGTGTCAGGCGGGCCCACTATGACTGTCTGCGCGCATGAGAAACCGAATATTTTTTCAGGATTTTACCATGAAAAACAAGCAGGATATCCTTACAACCGGCATGCCCCTTATCGACAGCGTTGTTGAACGTCTCTGCCATGAAGATTCGCTCAGCGCCGTATGGCACCGCTCTGGTCAGGGCGCGCCCATGCCGTCTTTGCCGGTGCTTTCTGAAATACTTGAGCGCCTGCGAGCGGCTATTTTCCCCGGTTACTTTGGCGCTGCCACGGTGCGGCGCGAATCTATGCGCTATCATCTCTCCGCCAATCTGGACAGTATCCACCGTTTATTGGGTGAACAGATTGTGCGTGGGTTTTGTTTTAGTTGCGAGGGGCTGGGCATTCCCTGCACCTCTTGCGAAACAGAAGGGCAAAAGGCCGCCCTGGCGTTTATGGACAGTCTGCCTGAAATTCGCCGCTTGCTGGCAGGCGATGCCAAGGCCGCGTACGAAGGCGACCCTGCCGCCACAAGCCCAGGCGAAACAATTTTTTGCTATCCCTCACTGAGGGCCATGTTCCACCACCGCATCGCCCACGAGCTTTACAAGCTCAAGGTGCCGGTCATTCCGCGCATTATTTCCGAAATGGCCCACAGCACCACGGGTATTGATATCCACCCTGGCGCCGCCATTGGAGAAGAGTTTTTTATCGACCACGGCACTGGCGTGGTTATTGGCGAAACCTGCATCATTGGTCGCAACTGCCGCCTGTATCAGGGCGTGACCCTTGGGGCATTGTCCTTTCCCAAAAATGCGGACGGCACCCTCACCAAGGGCAACCCGCGCCACCCCATACTGTGTGACAACGTCACCGTTTACGCAGGGGCAACGATTCTTGGTCGCGTGACTGTGGGCAAGGGGGCCGTTGTTGGCGGTAACGTGTGGATCACCCAGGATGTCCAGGAAGGCGCCCGCGTAGCACAGGAGAAGCCGCGTGCCTAAAGGGCAGCGCAGCCGAACACGCTGGCTTACCCCAGTTGTCTTTTTTATGGCGCTGTGCGTCGCCCTGTTGGCCTTAAGCGGGTGCGGCGTTAGCGTAAAGCCCAAAGGTCAGGTGGTTACCGGCGTCAGTGTGGGGCGTTAGCGCAACCTTGCATTTATCCCGTAGTGGCAGCCCCCGCCGCCCAGTGTCTCTTTTTAGGTATGCTGGCGCGGTGGGGCTTTTGCATTTGGGGCATATTTCGTGTTCTCTGGTATGGGCATTCCATGCCGGAATTTTCGGGTGCAGGTGGGCTGCCAGTATGGACATGACGCTGCTTGCATGACATACTCCCGCCTTCTTAAATTCTGGCTGTGAGCGGCGCGCTCGTATACGCTGTGCCTGATCCAGAACACGCGGAGTTTTCATGGAATTTTTTACCGAAGTCGTGGGCACAAGCATTAAAATATATGCGCTCATGACGCCCCCTGCTGTGTTGAGCGCCTTTATCAGCGGCACTAAAGGTATGGACAAAAAACAGAAGACCACCGTGGCAGCCAAGGCCTCTGCGGCAATCTTTCTGATTGGTGTCACTCTTTTTTTGTTTGGCCCGCACTTGTTTTCGCTTTTTGGCTTTACGCTGGACGCTTTCCGTATAGGCGCAGGCGTGTTGCTTTTTCTTACGGCTGTTTCCCTTATGAACGATGATGGCAAGGATGCGCTCTCTGGCAAGGAGGGCGACATCAGCGTTGTACCACTGGCTATTCCGCTTGGTATGGGGCCTGCCTCCATCGGCGCGGTTATGGTTATGGGTGCCTCCGCCACAGAGATGCATCAGGTGCTGTTGGGCGTTTTTTCGCTGCTGGCGGCTTCCTTTGGCATGTTTGTGTTACTGCGCATGGCGGACGGCGTTGTGCGCGCCCTGCACCACACGGGTATTGCCGTGCTGTCAAAGCTCACGGGGCTTTTGCTTGCCGCCATAGCGGCGCAGGTGACCTTTACGGGTATTCGGGCTTTTTTGGGGTAGAGGGCGGTTAGCTGCTTCGTCCGCCGCCTGCGCCAAAAACTTGGGGCTGGCAACACAAAAAACACTGGGCTCTTCATGCTCAGCGGTTTTTGCGGTAGCGGGCAAGGCTAGCTTTCCATTATAAAGCCAGAGGGCAAATGAGGGGAACATGCCCCTTGGGGAATCTGCCCATAAATGCAAACAAACGGCTTAATCCACAGGGTTTTGCCGCAATTCAACGATAGAAGCAGTATTGGCGGTAAAGGGGTAGGCCGTCCGGGTGAATGCCTGGGCGCAAGCCTGGGTGGAGGCCTGGTGCGATGGGCGCATGGCGCGTTGCACGGGCAAACCAATGGGGCGTGTAACGGCATGGGGTCTGCTGCCCCCACAGAACCGCTCTAAAAGTATCTTGGACGCGCGGTGCGGCAACAAGAGGAGGATGTCATGGGCATACTGGAAAAAATGTTTAATCCTGCAGCCAGAGGCAGTACGGTTCGGCGCGAAATGCTGGCTGGTCTTACCAGCTTTATGGCAATGTGCTACCTGATTTTTGTGGTTCCCAGCATGCTTTCTGACGCCGGTATGCCCAAGGATTCTGCCGTTGCGGCTACCATCTGGATTACCGTCATCGCCACGCTGATCATGGGCCTGTGGGCCAAGTTCCCCGTGGGCGTTGCGCCTGGCCTCGGCATCACGGCCTTTTTTGCGTACTACGTTTGCGGGCCTGCGGGTTACACATGGCAGACCGGCCTTGGTGCCGTGTTTATTTCTGGCGTGGTGTTTTTGCTGCTCACCGTCACCAAGGTGCGCCAGCTCATCATCAACGCTGTCCCCATGGATCT
>QKDT01000282.1 GCA_003251995.1 Desulfovibrio desulfuricans | reverse complement strand
CAAAACACAACGATTGCATTCATGGCAATATCTCCATGGCAACTATGGCTGCGTATCAGTTTAACGCGTTTGCAAAACGCGAGGATATTACCGTGATGCCGTCTGTGGTCTTGTTGATGCGCAGTGAATACATGGGATAGTCAGGAAATTTTTCTTTCAAAGATTTTTCGTCTTCAACTTTTTTTGTTTTTGCGTTTTCAGCAAATGTTTTGAGCATTTCTTCGTGGCAGAAAATCGTTGTCATAATACCCTCGCCATGCTGAAGAAACGTCTTAACATCTTTTTTGAATATGCCTGGCAGGGCTTCGACGTCCGTTCCCCTAACAACATCGTCAACAAATTCAGCCTGTTCTTTTTTCCCGCCAGCTTCACGAGTCAGAAGGAGCGGAACCGCAAGGCGCTCTTCCATATCCTGCAAAAAGGTTGCGATTTTCTTTGCCTCAATATGCTTTGATTTAAGCCCCACCACTGCCACTTCATTATTTTTACACAGCAGCACTGCGTCCCAGTGTACACCGTTCCACATGACGGAGCCGGTCATCTTGTCGCCCTCAGCTTTAACAGCGCCCTGTTTCTGGGCATCCTGCACGGACATGCCAGGATAAAAAATATCCAGCCCGCTGGGTGTCTCGGTGGGCGGATCGCCTTGGGTCGGATCGTTCTGAGCACAGGCAACAGAAGCACCAAGGCAAAGGCACAGGGCCAATACTGCGCATTTAAAAATATTCACAAGACTGCTCCATTGTTATTGGGGTGTTTGAACCCACCTGCAACAAGCAACTTGCATGCCAACATTCAGCCAGTTAAACCCACCACAAGGGCAAACAACAAATACCTGCCAGATATGGTGCTGCGATTTTGCCCCACTAAACAAGCGCCGGCTTTGCCGCCCTGCTACATGCGGGTTACAACCATCAACGAGATATCGTCAGAAGGAGCGCACCCATCCATATGCTGGTGGATATCGCCCAAGATACGTTCTAAAATATCCACTGGCTCCGCACCGGTAGCCCTACGGCATGCACTGGCAAACGAATCCACAAGACGGGCCTCGCCAAACAGTTCTCCCCCTGATTTGCCACCCTGTTGTTGCGGTCGCCCCTGCGCCTCATCCGCGCCGTCTGTATAAAGCAGCAAGGACTGACCTGTCTGAACCTGCAGCCGGTGCAACGTGTAGCGCAGGTTTTCCCGCACGCCCAGCACCAGTTCTCCAGGCCAGGCCTGGGGCCGCACGCGCTCACCTGTACCTGTTTTGTCTGGCACTGGGCCGAGAATCGGCGGGGGATGGCCCGCACTTGCCCATTCAAAGCTGCCGTTCTGCTCCAGAATGCCCACCAGCATGGTAACAAACATGGATGAATTATCCTGCCGCGCCAGAGCGTTATTAACACGCTCCAAGGTTTCCGCAGGGGAAAGACCCGCCAGCAGAAAGGCCCGGGCCAAGGACATGGCCCGGCTCATGATGAGCGCCGCCGGAATGCCCTTGCCGCAAACATCGCCCACAACACAGCACAGTTTTTGAGAGTTTGCGGGGTCTTGCACAAAGCAGTCGTTAAGATCGCCGCAAACCTCGTTGCACATTTCTGTAACAGCATGCACGCGCCCCCAGGGCAACCGGGGGAATTTTCTGGGCAGCATGGACTGCTGGATGTTTCGGGCGAGTTCCAGCTCATTGCGAATTCGCTGTTGCTCGGCGGCACTGTTTACAAGATTTCGAAAGGAAGCCCGCAACGTTACCCGCACGCGCTCAAAGATTTCAAGCATGCGGCCTATTTCATCCCCAAAACGGGCTCTGGGTACAGACGCATCCAGATCGCCCTGGCTGAACCGCTCCAGAGACGATGCCAGATGGTGCAGCGGACGCAACGAGCGCGATGTGATGACCCAGGTCATGCAACCGATGCAAAGAGGCCCAAGAATAGCCATTAAAATAAAGGCCATGGGCAGTTTTTGAGGAGCATCGCCAAGTTCCTCGCTTGAAACCAGCAGACCAAGATACCAGCCCGATGTTTTCATGGGATAATACGCCAGAGATGTGGGGCCGTTCCAGGGCAGGGGCCAGGGCGTGGTGTTTCCATTAAACACGGGCAAGAGCTGCACTTCGCCCTGCTCCCCGGCCAAGATCTTTTTTTCCAGCAAGCGTAGGCGCGGCGCTTTATAGTGCCGGGCTTCTTCTGCAAGGCTTTGCGGCCCCTGGCTCATCTGCCGGCCCACGGGATAAATGATATAGCGCCCATCTTTATTTAAAAAAAACGGAACACTGCTTTTAAAACCGCTCAACCCTTTGAGAGTCTCGGCAATCCAGGGCATGTTGATGATTGTGCCAATCCAGCTCTTGTCCGCATCATTATGTGGGTTCAACGCCACCCCAAACAGCATGGCGGCATGCGGATTATCCTCGCCCACGCGGATAAATACGCTCTCCCACCGTGGCGGCTGCCCCTTGCGGCTGACAAGGGGCGTCAGATCCTGACTCAATAATTCCCGCAGAATACCGCTTCCGCGGGTGTCATAAAGCCAGGTTTTGCCGCCAATCCCCACAACCAGCCCCTGTACTGGGATCTCTGCCACCAGGGAACGTAGTTGCGAGACCTTTTTCAGCTCGCGCACTAGCGCGTCGGGGTCAGCCACGCCCGCCTCGGCGCGGGGCAACTGCTGCGCCTGCCGCGCCAGCTCTTGCACGGCTTTGCCAACCCTGTCCACAAATGTGGAAGAAATAACCGATTGCGTGTGCAATGCCTGCATGGCCCTTGCCGTGGCATTGGCTACGCGAACTTTTTCAATCTGCTGATAATAGAGCGCCATGGCCCCCCACATCAGCACAAGGGCGCACAGGGTAAAAATAACGGTCAGGCGCACTGCCAGGTTGCTTGACCACAGGGCGCACAGACGTTGCCATATAGAAAGGCCCTGCATTCCTGTGGGGTCAGAGGATTGAGCCCATCCCGCTGTTTCGGATGTGCCCGCCAGTGGCAAATCGAGGCAAAAATGGTTGCTTGCGCCTGTCCATTTATACGCATGATTGACGGTCAGCAGCCGCACAAGCGTCAGACCGCGCCCACCCACGGGGGTGGTGGCAATATCCGTCACGGGTTCAGGCTCATGATGCAGGGGGTTAAACGGCTTGCCCGTATCCTGCAAAACAATATGCACATGGCCTTGCGGCGCGTTTGACGCACTATCGGCCCCACCTGGTCTGCCCACGATCTCAAGCCGCAGATCTATAAGATCATTGGCATTGTCCTCAGAATGCATGCATATATTGGCAAGCAACTCGTCCAGTACGAGCCGGAGCGAAAGTCTGTCGTCGCGTGCCAGCCCGTTTTGCGCTGCCCACTCTTGCGCCAAGGCCAAAATACCTTCAACCGTGTCCAGATGGGCAGAAAAATGCAGGGAAAGCGTGTGTTCCCCTGCGCCCAAAAGGTCAGGCAGCACCGCCGCATCCACATTTTTGTGGTCAGCGCCCAGAGGAATCCACGATTTTTCATCAGTGCTGTTACTTTTTTCCACGCGCTTCCCCATAAACCGTCCAAACCGCAAGCCTTGTCATGCCCAAATTTTGGGCATATAAAAAAGGCATTGCCCGATTATTTGCCACCAACGGAAGAGACTATGAATTCTCCCCAACTATATGAAAAGCTGACCGCCATCTGCGAAGCCATAACCCGCGGTGAATACGAACAAGCCAAGGCCATCTTTGACCTACCTTTTGATCAGCAGGAAGACCAGGTCAATGTTCTGGCTGAAGCCTTGGGCATGATGCTTGTGCGTATTGAAGCGCGGGAATTCGAGCTGGGCCGAACCATTGAGGAGTTGACCGCAACCCGTGAAGACCTGCTGTGGCACAAAAATCAGATTACTCAAGAAAACAGCCGCCTGCGCGCCGAACTGCGGCGTAAATACGCGGGCACGCGCCCTGTAGCCGCAGCCCCGGCAATGCAGCAGCTTTTGCATCAGGCGGAGCGGGCCGCGCTGGTGGACGCAACTCTTTTGATAACCGGAGAAACCGGCACGGGCAAAGGTGTTTTTGCGCGCCATGTTCATGCTTTGAGCCTGCGTGCGGATAAACCCTTTATCCCCATAAACTGCGCGGCGATTCCCGGGGCGCTGCTTGAAAGCGAACTCTTTGGCATTGAGGCTGGCGTGGCCTCGGGTGTGCAGGCCCGCATGGGACGCTTTGAGCAGGCATCTGGCGGAGCTATCTTGCTGGATGAAATTGGCGATATGCCCCTGGAAAGCCAGGCAAAACTGCTCCACGTTATCGAAACCGGCACTGTGGAACGCGTTGGCGGGCGCAAACCCATCCGCGTGGGCGTGCGCATCATGGCAGCCACGCACCGCGACCTTGAAAAATGCGTTGCCGAGGGCTCGTTCAGGGCAGACCTTTTTTATCGCCTCAATGTCATGCGGCTGCATATTCCCCCTCTCAGGGAACGCAAGGAAGACATCCCCCTGCTTTCACGGCTTTTTCTTTCGCGCCTGGCGGCCCGCCTGCCTCTGGCGGCCTCAAGCCTCAGCCGGGGAGCGCTGGCGCGGTTGATGGCCCATCCATGGCCCGGCAATGTGCGCGAGCTGGAAAACGAACTTGAGCGCGCGGCCCTGCTGGCGGAAAACTCTACCATCACCGCAGGCGACTTTTCCGCAGCGCTGGGTTCAGCCCCGGTCGTTGATGAATCCCCATCAACGGCATTTGCCGCAACAGGGCAAGCCCCGGATACTCCCCATGATACCATTGGTGACAACGTGCCTACACTTGCGGAAATGGAGTTTCGGCATATTGCAAATGTTTTAAAACACATGGGCGGCAACAAATCCCAAACGGCAAGGGCGCTGGGCATCAGCCGCGAGGGACTGCGTGTAAAGCTGAAGGAAATGGGCTCGCCAAATCAGAAGTAACCTTCTGCTGCGATGGCAAAGGCTCCCCGGCCCAACCCTTCCAGCGGAGCGCAAAAAACGTCAGGTCTTCCTGTGGCGGCCCCCCTGCATGCGTACACAGCGCGCTAAAAAGCTCACGGACCAATGCATTCGGGGATCTGTTGTTATCGGCTAAAAAAGCGCGCAGAGCCTGTTCTCCATAGGTTGTTCCCTGCTCATCCTGCACCGAGAGCAAACGCGGTCCGGCAAAAAACAGCGTTTCTCCTGGGCGCAAACGCGTTTCATACTCATGATAACATTCACTTTCATTGATGCCCAAGGGTATGTTGCCCGTCCACTCTAATTGCTCCACATCATGCCCAAAACAGCGAAACGGCGGGGACTGCCCCGCGCAGGCCCAGCGAAACAGCCCGTTCTCCACATTCAGGCTGCCGGAAAAAACGCTGACCATGTGGAGCTCGCCTGAATGCGAGGCGCCAAGCACCCTATTGATGTACTCCAGTGCCTTGCCTGGCCCAAAGCCTGAAAGCAGCAGCTCGTGCAGCAGGGGGATGACCCGGCCTGTCAGCAGTGCCGCGGGTACCCCGTGCGCAACGGCATTGCCCATAATGCAACAGAGCTGACGCGGGCTCTGAAAAAAATAATCATACATATCACCGCATACCTCGCCAGCCATATGCACAAAGGGCGCAATTTCCACCCTGGCATCGGGAGAGAGGGGTTTGGGGCGCATGGCCTCCTGCATGGCGCGGGCAAAAGTCATTTCACCAAATATCCGCTCTCGCGTTTGACCTATGAGCGTCAGATCATGCACGCGCTGGTGCAATGCCTGCCGCAAGGTTTCTGTAGCCCGGTGCAACCGCTGCGCCTCGTTGGGATACCTGCTCTGATGCTGTGGCGGCACTGTGGCAGCCGCGGCAGCCAGATCACCACGGGCCAAGCGTTCGGCGAGGTCTTCCAATGAATTCAGTGGCTTTAGCACCATTCTAGAAGTGCGATGCAGACTATATGCCGCCAGCAGCAAGACAATCAGACCAATACCGCTGAGTAGATGGGTAAGGCGGTCAAGATCACCAAAAATATCTTTTCGTGGGATCAGCAGGCCCAACAACAGCTCGTCGCTCGCCATGGGCGTATACACGGCAGTGTAGGGCACGCCGTTCCAGTTAAGGTTCTGTTCGCCAGATTGCCTCGCAAGCATGCGCTGTTTGAGCCACGCCAGGGGGGCATCGTCCTTTTGCGGCAGTGTCCAGCTTCCATCATGCGTAAGAAAAAAAACGCCGCAATTTTTAAACGGACTGAAAGATCGCACGCGGTCGGCGAACCAGGATATGGCAAGGTTGGCGCTGCAAATACCTAAGCTTTTGCCCTCGCCCCCATCTACCGCGTCACGAATGGGCACGGAGTACCGCAACACAAAATCGCGCTTGGCATCAACCGTAGGTGTATACCACTGGGGGGATGAAAAATTTCGGACCTGTTCCGCTGTCCATCCTTTTTCTGGTGGCCCGACGTAAAGTAGGCCCTTACTGTCATAGCGGCGCAGGGTTAGCTCTCCTGTTGCTTTTAGCAAAAGGATATCGACGGTTTGGCGACCTCTGGCATCAGAAATTATGGCAGAAAGGGCCGCATCTGCCTTTGTTTGCTGTGCGGCATTCAGACCGGGAAATTGCGAAGCAAGACGAACCAGGGGCAGCATGCCCCGCTGTAGCCAGTTGTGGTTATAGTCATCTTGCCTGGCAATACTGCCAATCAACTGGGCAACCTGCGCCCTGGTTGAGGCAAGTATCTGCTCTCTTGCATATAGGTAGCCGAGCGTTAGCAGCAGCGCGATAACGCCCGCAAGGCCGATCATTATCGGGATCGCCTGGCGTGTTTCAAGGCGGTACCGCCACGGAACCTTCTGCCCTCTCACACCAGAGTTCCAAAAGCCTTTATGGCGTCATCTACTGTGGAAAATACCGGGAACAGGTTGCTGAAGCCGCTACCGATAAAAATTTTGCTCACCTGCGGTTGCAAAGAGCTCATGTGGATGTGCCCCTTAAGGGGTTCTAGCAGTTTCCCCAGGTTAAGCAGGCTGCGCAGCCCGAACGAGCTTACATAATCAACCTCCGCGGCATTAATAACCACGATGCGCATGCCTTCTTCAACCAGTTTTGCGCACTTTTGCTCGAATGCTGACGCAGAAAAAGTATCCCACCGCCCAGACAGCGTGATCACGTAAACTTCCTGCGAACGGTGAACCTGAATTTCCATGATGTTCTCCGGGCTGGCCTTATGTGGCTAACTTGCCAAAGAACCGGCTGAGTTTCAAATACGTTGTTGCATTACAAAGGGGGCTTTCGCCCCCCCCTCACCAGTGGCGGGCACAAGCCTCTAGTAAGACCTAAAACGATAGTTGATATTGGTATTTTTGAAACCGCTCACCTTGATGTGCGATCCGTTAGAAGGGCCGAACCTGCATATGCGAAAACTGCTGGTGCGACTTTTTTCGCCAGGGGCAAGCTGGTCATGGAACGGCGGATCGTCAAAAGTAACGCTGCCATCGCGCGTTTCACCGTTGCGTGTTTCCTTCCAGGCAAAGGATATGGTGTTGATGCCGGTAAGAACCCTGCCGCCGCTGGAATTGAAATAGTATCCCTCAGCGCGCAGGCACTTTTTGCCCTTGTAATCAACAAATTCGAGCTTTTTATTTTTCCATACAATGTCTTTTGCCAAGGCTGGCGTAGCAAGCAGCGCCAGACAAAACAGCGACAGCAGCATAATGGCAATGTGTTTTGGGGGTTTTGTGAGCAACATGAGATTCTCCTTCCTTTTACGCTAGAGTTGAGGAACTTACGGGTTGAAAGTTCCAGGATCCACGATAATCGCTTCAACAGAAGCATGTTCCGGAAAGGCCCTCCAGGCTGCCGCTGATGACAGACAGAGCTTTTCTGCTTTGAAGCCTCCGGCATTGGTTGCGACACCTGCCAGGGTAAAATCACACAGATCTGTACCCTGCAACAGTGTTTGGACACGACGATTTTTAAATGAGTAGGCGTGTACAGAAACAGGCCCGCAGGGGTCATAATCGCAGGTTCTGTGGTGCGGCTCATTGGTCATGCTAGAAAACAGCACGCCAGCATCTCCATTCCACAGTAGAGCCGGTTTTTCCTCGGCCTGATAGTATTCAACGCTACCGAGTTCGTTTAGGCCGGGGTATGTATAAAAAAACCATGTGCGTACAAGCCATGTTCCAGAATCCATTGCCAGCACGGTGTTGCCCGGTGAGAGGCGCACTTC
>QKDT01000433.1 GCA_003251995.1 Desulfovibrio desulfuricans | reverse complement strand
AAAACCCGCAGGCCCTGCCTTTGTTCGGCCTGGCCTGCGGGCGCATGTAATTAGTCTACGTCAGCCTGCAGATAGTATTCAGCCATGATGGGGCCGAAGAAGTCCGCATCGTCATCCAGTTCTTCTTCAATACGCAGCAACTGGTTGTACTTTGCCATGCGTTCAGAACGGCAGAGCGAACCGGTTTTGATCTGCCCGGCGTTGACGCCCACGGCAAGGTCAGCAATGAAGCTGTCTTCGGTTTCGCCCGAACGGTGCGAAACAACGGTGCTGTACGAGGCTTCCTTCGCCATTTCGATGGTGTCCAGAGTTTCCGTAACCGTGCCGATCTGGTTGAGCTTGATGAGGATGGAGTTACCCACGCCCTGGTCAATGCCTTCTGCCAGAATGGCGGGGTTGGTCACAAACACATCGTCGCCCACCAACTGGATATGGTCGCCCAACGATGCGGTCAGCATGCCCCAACCGTCCCAATCGCTTTCAGCCATGCCGTCTTCGATGGAGATCAGGGGATACTTCTGGGTGAACTCAGCCAGCCAGTCGCTCATTTCAGCATTGTTGAAGGTCTTGCCTTCGCCGCCCAGAACGTACTTGCCGTCCTTGTAAAATTCGCTGGCGGCGGCGTCGATAGCCAGGGCCACTTCAGAACCGGGATTGTAGCCAGCTTCTTCAATGGCCTTGATGATGTAGGTAAAGGCCTCATCGTGATTCTTCAGGTTGGGGGCAAATCCGCCCTCATCGCCCACGCTGGTTACGTGACCGTCTTTTTTAAGAATGGCCTGAAGGGTGTGGAAAATTTCTGCACCGATGCGCAGCGAATCGCGGAAGGTCATGGCCCCCACGGGCATGATCATGAATTCCTGAATATCCAGATTGTTGGGAGCATGCGCGCCGCCGTTGATGATGTTCATCATGGGTACGGGCAGCACCTTGGCATTGATGCCGCCAAGATACTTGTACAGCGGCAGACCAAGAAATTCAGAAGCCACGCGCGCGCAAGCCATGGAAACACCCAGCATGGCGTTGGCGCCAAGGCGGGATTTGTTATCCGTGCCGTCAAGATCAATAAGAGTGTTGTCGATCTGCACCTGACGCAGCACGTCCATGCCGGTGATGGCCTCGGCGATTTCGCCGTTGACGTTGTCAACGGCCTTGGTCACGCCCTTGCCGCCAAAACGGCTTTTATCGCCATCGCGCATTTCCAGGGCTTCACGGCTGCCCGTGGAGGCTCCCGAAGGCACCGCCGCGCGGGCGCTGTGACCAGATTCCAGCGTCACTTCCACTTCAACAGTGGGGTTGCCGCGCGAATCGAGGATCTCACGGCCATAAACAGAAGCAATGCTGCTCATTGTCTACTCCTTTTGCCCTGGCGGGCTTGTTTACGAAAATGCATACCACGGCGCAAAGGGCCGAGAGAGTACGAGATAATGGCGATCAGAACAAGCTTGCCCGTGAAGCGGCGCTTCTGGGCCAGAAGCACTGGCAGAATGGCAGCTCGGCGCTATTCTTCTGCCTGGGGTTCTTCGTAGTGCAACCTACGCAGCCCCTCGAGCAGCAGCATGGGCAGCACCTGATCAAAGACCGGGCTGACCCTGGCGATGGAGGAAGCAAAGCCGCCCGTGCCAAGCACCTTGACCGGGCCGGACATTTGCCGTTTGAGCCGCTGGGTAAGCCCCTCGACCATACAGGCAAAGCCAAAAACCAGGCCGTGCTGAATACTGGTGGTGGTGTTGCGGCCTGGCGTGGGCTCGTTGGCGCGCACATCAAGGTTAACCCTTGGCAACTTGGCGGCCTCGCGCGAAAGGGCGGTCAGGGCCGTGCGCGGGCCGGGAAAGATCAGGCCGCCCATGTAGGCATCGCCGCTTACGCAGTCGATGGTCACCGCCGTGCCGAAATCGACCACAAGCAGGGAAGGGCTTTCAGGATACATGCGACGAGCCGCATAGGCCCCCACCAGCCTGTCAGCGCCCACTTCCGCGGGCCGTTCATAACGATTTTCAAGCGGAACAGGCAATTCTTTGCCCACTCGTTGCAAGGGGCAACCCACGTAGCGGGCCACAGCCTCGCGCAGCAACGGGTCAAAACCAGGTGCGACAGAAGACGCAACACAGCTTTTTAGCTGCGCTGGCTTAACGCCCGCATGTTGCAAAAGAGTAAGGAGAGTAAGACCAAAATTGTCCGCCGTTTGGGCGGTATCCGTGCGCAGGGTGTACGAGGTCAGCACATGACGCTCGTTGCCCAGCCCAATCTTGATGGAAGTATTGCCAATATCAAAAAGCAGAATTTCGGGCTGCATGTGCGCCTCCGCAAAGGCCTGAAAGGTTACAGACCCGAATTATGCCCAATTTGCCCGCTCTAGGCAAGCCGCGTAAAATTGAGTGATTACGCGCAGGGCGTTGGCATACATAGTAGAACAGTACATTGACAATGGCCCTTCGGCCTACTTTAACCGCATACAACAACAGGCCCGGCGTCCGCCGTACCGTTACATTGGCACGACTGACGCTGGGCCTGATATATTGCTGCGGCTCAGGGGCTGCAAGGGCATGCAGCGCCTATTCCACCGTTACGCTTTTGGCGAGGTTGCGGGGTTGATCCACATCCTTGCCAAGGTAGTCGGCGGTTTCATAGCTAAAAAGCTGCAGGGCGGGCAGAGCCATAAAACCAGCCAACGGAGCGGGCAGGGTGGGTATAACCCAGGTATCTTCCGCCCCAAGGTCAAAGCCTTCGTTGGTCAGGGCAATGACCTTGCCCTGGCGAGCCTGTACTTCAACCATGTTGGACTTCACCTTGGGCAGCAGGGCATCGTCCAGCGCCAGGGCAAAGGTGGGGAATGAAGGATCAATCAGGGCAATGGGGCCGTGCTTCATTTCGCCAGCGGCGTAGCCCTCTGCATGGATGTACGAAAGTTCCTTGAGCTTCAGCGCGCCTTCAAGAGCCAAGGAGTAGCAATGACCACGCCCCAGATAGAAGAAATTGCGGGCCTGTGCATACTTGCGCGAAAGCTCACGCGCCTTTTCGTGCATGGCAGGCAGCGCGGCATCGAGCTGAGCGGGCAGGTTTTCCAGCAAGGAAATGACCTTGCGCCGTTCGTCTGCCGACATGGTACCGTTGCGCTTGCTCCAGTAAAGGGCCATCAGGGCCAGCATGAGCATCTGGCTGCACATGGCCTTGGTGGAAGCCACGCTGATTTCCGGCCCGGCCTGGGTGTAGAGTACGGCTGAGGCATCGCGCGCGATGGACGAACCCACCACGTTGCAAAGCCCAAGCACGGTCACGCCTTTTTCCTTGGCTATGCGCAGAGCTGCCAGGGTGTCGGCAGTTTCACCGCTCTGGCTGATAACCAGCACCATGTCTTCCTTATCCAGCAGCAGGGTGTCGCGATAGCGGAACTCAGAGGCAATTTCCACCTGCACAGGCACATGGGCCCAATGCTCCAGCAGATGCCGCCCCCACAAGCCGGAATGGTAGGACGTGCCACAGGCCACGATATGCAGACGGCGCGGCACAGGCAGGGTATCCAGCTCTGCAAGCCTAACGTCGCTGTGGTCGCCTTCGATGCGACCAGTGAGGCCATCGGTGATCACACGGGGCTGCTCAAAAATTTCCTTGAGCATAAAGTGGCGATAGCCGCCTTTTTGCGCGGCCTGCATATCCCACTGGATGGTCTGCGGCTCGGGCTGTACCGGGCTCAGATCCTTAAGGCGCATGATGGCATATTCGGAGGCAGTGGCGCGAACCAGCTCGCCGTCTTCCAGAAAAACCACCTGGCGTGTGTATGGCAGAAAAGCCGGGATATCAGACGCCACAAAGTTTTCGCCCGTACCCTGACCGAAAATAAGCGGTGCAGACATACGCGCGGCGTAGATGACGCCGGGTTCGTCCTTATCCATAAGACAAACAGCGTAGGCGCCGTGCGCCTCGCGCAGGGCGGCGGCAAAGGCGTGCAGAAGGTCAGGCTCTGTCTTGCGGCGTTCCGCAATCAGATTCACCAGCACTTCGGTGTCTGTTTCCGAACTGAACGTATAGCCCTTGGCTGCAAGATCAGCCTTGATTTCCTGATAGTTTTCAATGATGCCGTTGTGTACGAGGGCAAGCGCGCCATCGTTGGAACGGTGAGGGTGGGCGTTGCGCTCGGCAGGCACGCCATGGGTGGCCCAACGGGTGTGGCCCATGGCACTGGTGGGAGTGGTCACGCCTTCTTCGTGCGCGAGTTTTTCTTCCAGCGCAGCCAGCTTGCCTGTGGCGCGCACCACATGCAGATCGCCCTGCCGGGCAAAAGCTACACCCGCAGAGTCATACCCACGGTATTCCAGACGGCGCAAGCCCTCAACCACAACGGGTACCGCAGGTCTGTGGCCTGCATAACCGATAATGCCGCACATAGAGTGCCTCCTTTCATCGCCGGGCCAGGCCCGTTCACAGGCCATTTTCTCGACCCGTGAGATATAGGTAGGTATGTCGTTTTGTAAATATCCCTTCCGCCAGAACGGAGAAGGATCGGGGGGAAATATGCAAGGCCGGAACCGCGTATGCGGTTCAGATCAAAATTGATGGCAAATCCCGCTTTCCGGGTGGGGTTATGCTGGCATGTCTTCACTTGATCAAAGCACACAAATCCATTGCCAACAATACGGTAAAACCACTGCTGGCCCCTGATTTCTAATCGTGTTGACCTTGCCAACACTCTTGACCGGAACCGCATACGCGGTTCCGGTCAAGAGTTCAATACGTCTGTCTGTGCTTGCATGCCGGGGCCTCGCGGTCATCGGCAGGGCAGAGCTACATATTTTTTCTGTCCACAATATCCATGTTGTGAACTTCAACCTTGGCGGCAGTGAGCAGACGCTGCATAAAGGTTTCGTACAGCCCCTGAACGCGCTCGCGTTCCACGGCATTGCTCATGATATCCTTGATCATGTCCCACTCGCCAGCATCGGGAGGCTGCACGGCGGCAACATGCACAAGCACAGCGCCCTGACCTTCCTTGGGGCTGCTAACGGCAAAGGCGGCGGGCAACCACTGCCCGATCTTGGCGTGGAACAAGGCGGCGGCAAGCTCGGGGTCTGGCCCAAAATCCGCCAGGGTTCCGCTACGATCCATGGCATTGCCAGTCTTGATGCCCAAACCAGTTTTAAGCGTGGGATTGATGGCGCCGTCCGTGAGGCTCTTGCGGCGTTCTGTTGCCGCGCGCATGGCCTCTGCAAGGGCTTTCTCACCCTGCAGGCGGGCAAAGATTTTACCCTTTACAGTTTCAAGCGATGCGGTAGAAGCGGGCTCGGTCTTAAGCACACGGGCCACCACATAGGCATCGCCAGCTTCAAGCGCTCTGTCCACCGACGAATTGGCAGGTGTTTTTACAAGGGTTTCAGCGGCGTCAGCCTTGATGCCCATCTTCTGTTGCAGTTCCTGCGCAGAAGCAAGGCCCGTCTCCTGAGCCTCAAGCCCAAGGGTCTGGGCGCTCTTTTCAAGGGACTTGCCAAGAATATTGTCTTCAATGAGGTTGTCGAGCACATCGCGCAACTTGTCCGTGCCCTGATCCTTAGCCATGGCTTTGCGCACATCGGCGGCAACGGCTTCAAAGGGCTGCGTACCTGCACCCTTTTTTTCCTCCACCTTGATGATGTGCAGGCCAAACTGGCTGCGCACCGGCGCAGAAACCTTGCCGGGTTCAAGGGCAAACGCGGTATCCTCAAAGGGCTTTACCGTGGTGCCGCGCTTGATCCAGCCAAGCTCGCCGCCGGGGCCGGCGGCATTGGGGCCGTTGTGGGCGTTGGCAACTTCGGCAAAGCTCTTGCCGCTCTTGAGTTCTTTTTCAATGCCAGCCGCGGTTTCCTGAGCCTTTTTCACGTCCGCATCGCTGGCGTCTTCTGCCAGCGGCACAAGAATGTGGGCGGCCTTAACTTCTTCCTGCTGGTTAAACCGGGCAATATTGGCCTCGTACCACTTGCGGGCGTCAGCGTCGCTGATGGATTCTGGCTTAACCAGATTTTCTGGCGAAACACGTATGTAGGCCACATCCACCTTGGGCGGAATGGCAAATTCAGCCTTGTGGCTGTCATAATAGGCGGCTACTTCCGCATCTGTGGGCTTGGCATTTGCCATAAAATCGGCAGCGGGAATAAAAATATATTCGGGCACCCGCTGTTCGCGCAGGAAGTTGTAGCGGTTCTGAGCCTCTGCGGGGTCGTGCCAGGCAGCGGCGGTAACCAGTGCAAACAGCTTTTGACGCAGCAAATCCTCGCTCATGTCGTGTTCATACTTGGCGGGAGTGATGCGCTGCATCTCCAAAACACGCTTGTAAGCCTCGGGGTCAAACTGCCCCTTGGCATTCTGGAAAGCCGGAACCTTTCCCACCGCCAAACGCAGCTCAAGCGGCGTAACAGTAATACCCACCCGGGCGGCCTCTTGCCGCACAACGGCCTGGCTAACCAGATCTCGCAGCACCTGACGACCAAGACCCTGACGGATCTGATCGCGTGAGGCACCGGGGTTGTTGCGCAGCACGGATTCCTCCGCATTGCGATAAGCAAGTTCAAAATCCCGCACGGTGATGGGGTCGCCGTTGACCACGGCTACCAGATTGCCCGCGCCCTGGTCTTTCAGGCTGCCTGCGCCCCAAAAAATAAAGACAAGGATGATGAGACCAAAGGCCAGCTTGACGCCAAGAGACTGTGAATTGGAACGGATATACTCAAGCATGCTTACTCCGAGATGCGGTATTTCCAAAAGATAAGGAGGCATCATATGCGCAAACCACGGGAAACTCAACAACAGGAACACCGCGAAAGAAAATAGCCGTTGCTTGCCTGTTGCTGCTAAAATCGCAGACCTGTTAGCCGACTATGCCCAGCTTGCGCATTCTGTGTTGCAGGGTTGAGCGCGGCACTCCCAAAATGGCAGCAGCCCCGCGCGGGCCGGAGATTCGCCCGCCCGCCGCGCGCAAGGCACGCTCGATATGTTCGCGTTCGTTATCTTCAAGAGTGGGCAACCGCGCCTGCGAGACGCCAGACCCACCCCCTGTTGCACCAGTGGGTACTGCTGCAACAGGGGTAACCGGTACCGCTGCCTCTTTTGCCCGAGGTGCTGTTGCGTCGGGCTCCCACTGGTGCAGCGCTTCCAGAACAAAATCCTCTGTCACTTCTGAATCCAGCGAATGCAGCAACATGCGGCTTACCACATTGCGCAGTTCACGAATGTTGCCGGGCCAGGAATGCCCATGCAAGGCTTGCACCACCGAATTGGTCAGCCGGGGAGGACGAATTTCATATTCTTTGGCGAACTGCTGGATAAAGTGATCCACAAAAAGGGGGATATCACTCTTACGCTCGCGCAAGGCGGGCATGCGCACAAGCACAGAACCAAGCCTGTAATACAGATCGCGGCGCAGACGCCCCTCTGCCATGGCTTCGGCAAGATCAATATTGGTGGCAGAAATCACACGGATATCGACCCCTGTGGATTCCGCCTCACCCACGCGCTCAAAAGAGCTTTCTTCCATGACCAACAGCAGCTTACTTTGCATTTCAGGTGCGAGTTCACCTATTTCATCCAAAAAAAGGGTCCCACGTTGGGCCAGTTCAATGCGACCAATGCGCTTGGCTGTGGCGCCCGTGAATGCCCCCTTGGCATAACCAAACATCTCGCTTTCAAACAGCGTCGGCGCAATTGAGGGGCAGTTTACCTTGACGAAGTTTTCTTCTCTTCTGGGGCTGTGCCGGTGCAACCAGCGCGCCAGCATGCTTTTTCCCGTACCGGTTTCTCCCGTAATAAGCACAGGGATATTCAGCTTGGCGACTTTGCGCACAACCGCCATTGTGCGAGCCATGGGTGGTGTTTCGAGTAGCTTGCTCTCCAGCAGCAAGGCACCCGTGTCTTCCTGCATCCTGTTGGTCTGGCCCGGCAACACCCTGCCTTTGGCAACGCGTTCTTCTGCCAGCACGGCAAACAAAAAGGTTGTGAGCACTGGCGTAAGCTCAATCAAAAAATTTAATATATCAACGATATTGTCAGGTTGTTTCACAAACGAAACGTGCATGGTGCCAATGACTTCGCGGTTGATGATCAGAGGCAGGGCGATGGTGGCATTAAGCCCCACCGATGAAAGTGGCATGGGGCCATCACCAAGATTATGCGCGGCAAGATCATTGATAACCACTGGTTTGCGAGAAGAAATTGCCAGGGC
>QKDT01000090.1 GCA_003251995.1 Desulfovibrio desulfuricans | reverse complement strand
CAACCACCTTGTTGTACTTTTCAGTACGGGTGATGATACCGTCGCGGTACTGATGTTCGATATCGTCCACTTCTGCCTGCGAGGCAGCCAGAATGTGCTTTTTGCTTTCAGGAATGGTCAGGTCTTTCACGCCGATGGTCACGCCCGCCCTGGTGGCGAATTCGTAACCCATGTCTTTCAGGCGGTCGCACAGAATGACCGTGGCCTTGATGCCGCAGTGGCGGTAGGCCGCGCCCACAAGGCGTGCAATGTTCTTCTTGGTCAGCACGCAGTTGACGTGCTCGAATCCCAGCTTTTCGGGCAGGATGTCGCTCACAAGCACGCGACCGGGGGTGGTATCGTACATGTGACCATCGGGCATGCGCACCTTGACACGGGCGTGCAAAGATACCTGCCCGCCATCGTACGCAGATTCCACTTCCCAGGGGGCGCAGAAGCTCATGCCTTCGCCCTGTTCAAAGCTGCGTTCGGCGGTCATGTAGTACAGACCAAGCACGATATCCTGCGAAGGCACGATAACGGGGCCGCCGTTGGCGGGCGAAAGAATGTTGTTGGTGCTCATCATGAGCACGCGGCATTCAATCTGCGCTTCCACCGAAAGGGGAATATGCACTGCCATCTGGTCACCGTCGAAGTCGGCGTTGTAGGCCGAGCAGACGAGGGGGTGCAGACGGATAGCCTTGCCTTCAACCAGCAGGGGTTCAAAAGCCTGAATGCCCAGACGGTGCAGGGTAGGGGCGCGGTTGAGCAGAATGGGGTATTCGCGCACCACTTCCGAAAGGATATCCCACACTACCAGTTCTTCACGCTCCACCATCTTTTTGGCGCTCGTGATCGTGGAGGCATGGCCTCTTTTTTCAAGTTCGGCGTAGATGAAGGGCTTAAAGAGCTCAAGCGCCATCTTTTTGGGCAAACCGCACTGGTGCAGCTTGAGGTAAGGGCCAACGGTAATAACCGAACGACCAGAGTAGTCAACGCGCTTACCGAGCAGGTTCTGACGGAAGCGGCCCTGCTTACCCTTGATCATATCAGAAAGCGACTTGAGCGGGCGACCGTTGGTGCCGGCGATGGCACGACCACGACGACCGTTGTCGAAGAGCGCGTCCACAGCTTCCTGCAGCATGCGCTTTTCGTTGCGGATGATGATTTCGGGCGCGCCCAGTTCCATCAGCCGCTTCAGACGGTTGTTACGGTTGATGACGCGGCGGTACAGGTCGTTGAGGTCGGAGGTGGCAAAGCGACCGCCGTCCAGGGGCACCAGAGGACGCAGTTCCGGCGGGATGACAGGAATAACTTCCATGATCATCCATTCGGGCTTGTTGTCCGACTCAAGGAAGGCTTCAACAATCTTGAGGCGCTTGGTGATCTTTTTCTTCTTGGTCTGGCTCTTGGTGGATTCGCCTTCCTCGCGCAGTTCAGCGCGCAGCTTCTCCAGCTCCAGCTCTTCCAGCAGGCTGCGCACGGCTTCCGCGCCCATGCCCACGGTCAGGACTTCGTCCGTGCCGTAGTGGTCAAGAATCTGCAAATACTGGTCTTCAGAGATGACCTGGCGCTTCTGCAGGTTGGTCTGACCGGGATCAAGCACGATGTAGGAGTCGAAGTACAGCACCTTTTCAAGATCAGCCATGGTCATGTCGAGCAGGGTACCGATCTTGGAAGGCAGGGTCTTCAAAAACCAGATGTGGGCCACTGGCGCTGCCAGTTCAATATGGCCCATGCGCTCGCGGCGCACCTTGGAGGCAATAACTTCAACGCCGCACTTTTCGCAGACGATGCCGCGGTGCTTCATGCGCTTGTATTTGCCGCAGTTGCATTCATAGTCCTTCACAGGGCCGAAGATCTTGGCGCAAAAAAGGCCATCGCGCTCCGGCTTGAAGGTGCGATAGTTGATGGTTTCCGGCTTTTTCACTTCGCCGTAAGACCATTCACGGATGGCTTCGGGTGAAGCGATGGAAATCTGGATGGCTTTCAGGTTGCGGATGTTCGTCACATTGGCTGACGCGCCGCGTGCGGTGAAAAGATCGTCCAGGCTCATAGTATACCTTGCTTTGTAAAAAGCTCGTTGAAATCGTTAGCCTTGCTGTCGTTGACCGTGGCGGCAATAACCGCACACGGTCAACGCAACGCGTTTCCGGGGCCGCAGAAAGGGGCTGTTACGCCTCTTCCTCGCGTTCTCTCATAAAGCCCACGCGTTTGGGCTTCTTCTTGCCTTCTTCCTGATGCAGGGTCACGTTGAGGCCGAGGCTCATGAGTTCCTTCACCAGCACGTTGAACGATTCGGGCAGACCGGCTTCAAGGAAGTTGTCGCCCTTGACGATCTTTTCGTACATCTTCACGCGCCCGGTCACGTCATCCGACTTGACCGTAAGGAATTCCTGCAACAGATAGGCCGCGCCATAAGCTTCCAGGGCCCACACTTCCATTTCACCAAGACGCTGACCACCGAACTGGGCTTTACCGCCAAGGGGCTGCTGCGTCACCAGCGAGTAGGGGCCAGTGGAACGGGCGTGGATTTTTTCGTCAACCAAGTGGTGCAGTTTAAGGATGTACATAACGCCCGTGGTCACGCGGTTCTTGAACGCAACGCCCGTGCGGCCGTCATACAGGGTGGTTTTGCCGTCGTTGGCAAGGCCAGCCTTGTCCATCCAGCCCCAGATTTCTTCTTCGGTTGCACCGTCGAAAACAGGGGTCTTGGTCACAATGCCGTTGCGCAGCTTGAGGGCAGAGGCCTTGAATTCCTCATCGCTCATGCTGTCCACCAGGGCACTGATCTCGGGCGAGTTGTAAACGCCCTTCAATTCTTCGCGCACCACCTGCATGGCTGCGCCGGAGTCAACCAGCTCGGCAAGCTGCCGACCCAGTTCTTTGGCGCCCCACCCAAGGTGGGTTTCCATGATCTGCCCGATGTTCATACGTGAAGGCACGCCAAGGGGGTTCAGCACGATGTCCACGGGGCGACCGTCGGCAAAGAAGGGCATGTCTTCTTCCGGCAAGATGCAGGAAACAACACCCTTGTTACCGTGGCGGCCAGCCATTTTATCGCCCACAGAGAGCTTACGCTTGATGGCGATGTGAACCTTGACCATCTTGATAACGCCAGGAGGCAGATCGTCGCCTTCGGTGACCTTTTCGCGCTTGGAATCGTAAATGGCCTTCAGGTATTCCACCTGCTGGTCATAAGACTTGAGCACGTCGGCAACGGCGTCGTTGACTTCCTTGCTCTTGAACAGGTTGGCAAGTTTCTTCACCGGAATCTGTTCAAGTACGTCTTCGGTCAGGGCTGCGCCCACTTCAGCGATAACTTCGCCCTTTTTCTTGCCAGGCACTGCGGCGGCAATCTGCTTGCCAAGCACGTGCGGGGCAATCTGAACGCGGGTGCGGTCAGACAAAGCGCGCAGATGATCTGATTCTTTCTGGTCAAGCACACCGGTATCGTGGCTTTCAATTGCCAACGTGCGGTCGTCTTTTTCGCCAGAGCGACGGTTGAAGACCTTCACGTCGATGATGGTGCCTTCCACTCCCGGGGGAACCTTGAGGGAGGTGTTTTTCACATCCCGTGCCTTTTCGCCAAAGATCGCGCGGAGCAGCTTTTCTTCCGGCGTAAGCTGGGTTTCGCCCTTGGGCGTGATCTTGCCCACAAGGATATCGTCGGGCTTGACCGCTGCGCCGATGCGGATAATGCCGCTCTCATCGAGATTGCGCAGCATTTCTTCGCTGACGTTGGGAATATCGCGGGTGATTTCCTCCGGTCCCAGCTTGGTGTCGCGGGCCACTACCTCAAACTCTTCAATATGAATGGAGGTAAAGGTATCGTCGCGAACCGTACGCTCGGAAATGAGGATGGAGTCTTCGTAGTTGTAACCGCACCAGGGCATGAAGGCGACCACCAGGTTTTTGCCGAGGGCCAGTTCGCCTTCGTCAATACCGGGGCCGTCAGCCAGAATCTGGCCTTTTTTCACGGGCATGCCGGGGTAGCAGGTGGGCTTTTGCCCAAAGCACGAGTTCTGGTTGGACTTGTGGAACTTCAGTAGGTCATAGGCGCGCACGCCGCCCTGCTTGGGAAACACGTCGCCCTCGTAAGAAACGATAAGGCGATCGGCGTCCACATATTCCACCTTGCCGGGAGCGGGTGCCACAATGCACGCGCCGGAGTCGCGGGCCACGTCCACTTCCATGCCGGTGCCCACCAGGGGCTTTTCGGCGCGCAGAAGCGGCACAGCCTGACGCTGCATGTTTGAACCCATGAGCGCGCGGTTGGCGTCATCGTGTTCCAGGAAGGGAATGAGCGCGGCAGAGATGGAGACCATCTGGCTGGGCGAAATGTCCATCAGGGTCACTTCTTCACGCGGGTTCATTTCCACTTCACCCTTGACGCGCACGGTTACGTATTCGTCAAGCAGATTGCCTTCTGCATCGGTGCGGGCGTTGGCCTGAGCCACAACCTGACCGCCTTCGCGGGAGGCATCAAGGTGGACCACGTCATCGGTAACACGGCTATCGCGCACAACGCGATAGGGGGTTTCGATAAAGCCGTAGTCGTTGACCTTGGCAAAGGTGGTCAGCGAAACGATCAGACCGATGTTCGGGCCTTCAGGCGTTTCGATGGGGCAGATACGACCATAGTGCGAGGTATGGACGTCGCGCACTTCAAAGCCCGCGCGTTCACGAGTCAGACCGCCGGGGCCCAGGGCCGAAAGACGACGCTTGTGCGTCACTTCGGAGAGCGAGTTGGTCTGGTCCATGAACTGTGAAAGCTGCGAGGTGCCAAAGAATTCCTTCAGCACAGCCGCCACAGGCTTGGGATTGATAAGGTCGTGGGGCATGAGCGTGGAAATTTCCTGCAGGCTCATGCGCTCCTTGATGGCGCGTTCCATGCGCACCAGGCCGATGCGGTACTGGTTTTCCACCAGTTCGCCAACCAGACGCACACGGCGGTTGCCCAAGTGGTCGATATCGTCGGCGGGGCCGTGGCTGTCCTTCAACTGCACCAACACCTTGATGGCGGTGAGGATGTCGTGATCGGTCAGCGTGCGCAGGTCGTCAGCCTCATCCAGGCTCAAGCGCTGGTTGAGTTTGTAACGGCCCACGGGCGACAGGTCGTAGTAGTCGCCGTTGCGGAACAGGTTATCAAAGAAGCTGGCCGCAATCTCGGGCGTGGGCGGAGAAGACGGACGCAGACGACGGTAGATTTCTTCCTGCGCTTTCTGCTGGTCGATGATGCGATCCTGAACCAGCGTGTCGCGGATGGACGAAGAAGTATCCGTACCCTTGGTGTGCAGCACGGCAATACGCGTGATGCCCGCCTCGCGGAAGCGGTCGAGCAGGCCGGCGGTGATTTCGTCGGCGGCTTCTGCCAGCACTTCGCCCGTCTTGGGGTCAGCCACGTCCACAGCCAGGAACATACCGTCCAGGGTGTCGGGGCGAACCTCAATGGCCTCAATGCCAGCATCGCAGATCAAACGCCAGCTACGCTTGGTAATGGGCTTGCCAGCCTTAACAATGGCATTGCCCTGCGCGTCGATAATATCGGCGTAGGCGTTGTCCTTGCGATACAGATCCTTGCGCACTTCCCAGAACAGGCTGCTTGCCGACTCAATGCGGTAGTGCTCCTGCGAGTAGAAGTATTCAAGAATCTGCTCCTTGCTCATGCCCATGGCTTTGAACAGGATGGTGGCAGGCATCTTGCGGCGGCGGTCGATGCGGACGTACAGAATATCCTTGTGGTCGAAGTCAAAATCGAGCCACGAGCCGCGCATGGGGATGATGCGGCAGGAATAGAGCACCTTGCGGCTGGTGTGAGTCTTGCCGCCGTCGTGCTCAAAGATGATGCCCGGCGAACGCTGCAACTGGTTAACAATGACGCGCTCGGTGCCATTGATGATGAACGTGCCCTTTTCCGTCATCAGGGGCAGGGTACCAAAATAGATGTCCTGCTCTTTGATGTCCCGGATGGTACGGTTGCCCGAAGCTTCATCGGTGTCATAAACGACCAGGCGCACCTTGATGCGCATGGGTGCCTCGTAGGTCAGCCCCTTTGAAATGCACTCGGCCTGGTCATATTTGGGCTCGCCAACTTCATAGCTGACGAACTCAAGACTGGCGGTCTTATTGAAATCCTCAATGGGGAAGACGGTGTGGAATACACCTTCCAGCCCTTCCTCTGGGCTGCGGTCGGCATCTGAAACGCCTTCCTGAAGGAATTTCTGGTAAGAATCTATCTGCAGGTTGAGCAGATGTGGGATAGGGAGGGAAACCTTGATTTTGCCGAACTGTTTGGTGAGCTGGCCCATGGGTACCTCAAGATAGGTAGCGGTTGCGCCCCGGCTGCGCGACAAATCAGCATGCCTAAGCCGGCGGGCAAAAAACTTGCTGTCACTGCACCCTGAAAGCGTAAGCTGGTGGGAAGGCTAAAAAAAACTTACTGCGGGCAAGGCGTAAAAAACCCATCCCTGTCTGGGTAAACAGGGCTTGGGTTAGGGCTTTACCTTAAGATATATGCTTGGTCAGTAAGTTATTGAAAAACAGAAAGGAGCCTCCCGCACCAATCGTTGAAAGAGGATGCATACTAGGAATTTCTGTCCTTGGCAAGTAAAAAGCGGGAGGAAAAAATAAAAAAGTGTCTGTTTGTCAATTTACCTCACTGGGATGGTCATGACAAGACAAAAAAATGGCGCATGGGGCGTTCTTGGTTGGCTGAGTGCAAAAATGGCGTTTGTTTATGCCTGTAATCGCAATTAGTTTTGCCAGGATTGCTCGGGCGGCAGCCCGCATTCAGTCAGCAGTGGCAGAACGGTGAATCCCGTTATCATGCCAACTCTTCATCCGCATACGCGCCCTGCCACACGATCCTTCTATATATATGTGGCACGGTGTCGCCCTCTGTGCTTATGAGCAGCACGGATGCATCGGCGTTCAGGCTCAGCGCCTCGCGCTGGTCTGTCGCAGCGGGGTTGCACATGAGCCAGTGCAGCGCACCCGCGCCCGCCGCGCCAGATTCGCCAGAGACGATAGGCTGATCCCCCTTGATCGGGGCTGCAAGCATGCGCATGCCGTTGGCAGCCATGTAGTCCGGGCAAGACATAAAGGCCGTGCTGTAATCCTTAAGGATATTCCAGGCCAGGCTGCTTGGTTCGCCGCAGGCAAGCCCCGCCATCAGGGTTTGCAGGTCGCCTTCAACCGCATGCGCCTTGCCATCGCCCGCTAGGGCAGAGCGGTAAAAGCAGTCGGCTGCGTGCGGCTCAACCACAATAAAGCGTGGGGCGTTTTCGCCCATGGCCGCCACAAGAAAAGCCGCCACCGCGGCGGCAAATGAGCCTACGCCCGCCTGAAGAAAACAATGGCTCGGGCGCACGTTCAGCCAGTGCAACTGCTCCAGAATCTCGGCAGCAAGGGTTAGGTATCCTTGCATAATCCATGCGGGAATCTGCTCATACCCATCCCACGCCGTATCCTGCACCATCACATAGCCCTTTTTGCGGGCAAGGTTCCAGCTCATGCGCACGGTGTCGTCGTAGTTGAGGTCGGTAATACTGCACTGCGCGCCCTGAGCCTGGATGTTGTTCTGGCGGGTTTTGTCCGACCCTTTGGGCATATATATGATGCAGGGGTACCCCAGCTCACGCGCCGTCCAGGCCAGCCCTCTGCCGTGGTTGCCGTCTGTGGTGCTGATAAAGGTTATTTGCCCGGCTGCTGCTCTGGCGGCAGGGGCATCAAGCATACCGCGGACAAGCCCATCAGCAGGCAGTTGCATGCGCTCAGCCAAGCAACGGGCCACGGCATACGAGCCGCCAAGCACCTTGAAGGCATTAAGCCCAAATCGGTGTGATTCGTCCTTAACGCATACGTTTTTTATGCCAAGGCTTGCTGCCAGCCCCGGCAGATCCACCAATGGGGTGGGCTGATACTGGCTGAACGAGGCATGGAATGAGCGCACGCGCTGCGCCGCCGTGGGCGAAAAATCGGCTACATCGGCACCTAGAGCTGGCGTGGTGCGAAAAGGATTGAGCAGCAGTGATGCGGGCATGGCAGTATCCTTGTGAGTGCGTATTGCCCATGCCTTTGCAGCGAGGGCCATGGCAATATAGCTGTGTGCCGCCCGCCAGGGCAAGGGGCATTAACCATGTCATATCCCCTCACATTGTAGAGTTGTCAGTGTGGGCGAGGGAAGGCAGTGGGGAGGCGTGATCCAAGACAATC
>QKDT01000200.1 GCA_003251995.1 Desulfovibrio desulfuricans | reverse complement strand
CACGCACAAAAATGGCAAAGGCCACGGGCAGAATAACTTTCTGCCCGTGGCCTTTGCCAGCCATAGCCTACTTTCTCCGCATCTCGATTGTCACCACACGCCTTTAGCATGGGCCTTTGATCCCCAAGTTGCTGCTGCGCCTCTCTTGCTATTTTTTTCATAGCGCGCTATCCATTCCATAGCGCGCTAGAACACCATCCTTGCCTACCCCTCGCACACCACGCGACCCGCAGGCAAAAATATCAAACCATAGGGAGACACCCCATGCCTGTTATCACCATATCCATGCACAGCACTACAGAAGAGGTGAAAAAGAACCTGATTGAAGGGTTGACCGAAGCTGCCGTTACGGCAACAGGTGTGCCGCAGGAAAAGTTTGTGGTCTTTGTTGAGGAATTCGGAACCGAGGCCATAGGCATTGGCGGTCGCACGCTCAAGGCCATCAAGGCAGCGTTGTAAAAAACGCACAGAATATACGTATACGGTGTATATGCCTGTGGAGCTACTGGGCTCTTAATGCAAGTAACCTCTGAGAATGCACATTCTCAGAGGTTACTTGCATAACTGAAATCAATGCAGAAATTCCCGGTCCGTTTGCCTATGTGAGCCTCTTGCTGAGCAGCTCTTTCCAGCGCTCGGATTCCTCCGGGGCGACTTCCATGGCCCAAGTTATGGCCCAGGCGCCAAAAGGTTCCAGAAGACGATTCAGCTCCAAACCCATATCCGTCAGGGCATAACCTTCGTCGGTGGTACACACCAGCTTGGCCTCGCGCAATTCTTTGAGGCGACTGTTGAGCACAGCTGGAGAAATGGATTCGCAAGCTCCCTGCAAAACGCGAAACGTGGCAGGCCCATGGCGCAACTGCCAGATAACCCCCATGGCCCACCGCTTGCCCAGCAGATCAAAAAGCGCCATGAGCGGAACACCGCTGCGAGAGCCGCGAACCGGCTTGCCTGGTTTGGGTATGCTCATACTTCCGCCATGGTTGTACTGAACAGCTTGCTGCAGTCAGGTGTCTCAGCCCTGCTTACGGGGCTTTGCTTCACTGTCAAAAAAAGCCGCGTCTTCGGCATCATCCGTACCCGCTGAAGGAGCAGTATTGCCTGAGCTGTCCGCGCTCTCAGAGCTATTTGCCGCTGGGGCAGTTGCCGCTTCCGGGTGGATAATTTCCGCATCGGTCACGTCTTCATCTATACCGTCTTCACCGGGACGCTCGGTTTTGTTGTGGGCGGCTGTGGCGTCACCAGGGGCGGCATGGGTATCAAGCACGGGCGGCAAGGCCTTGGCTTCCACCACCTGCCCGCCAAGGGCCAGCCGCTGCATTTCGTTTTGCGGCAGGGGTATGCAGCCCTTGTCCACCAGCACAATACCTGTACGCTCCAGCACCTCGCGACGATACTCATACTCCTGCTGCATACGGTGGTGGCGGTACACAAACCAGCGGTGTACAAGATAGCACACCGCAAACATGGCAGCCAAACTACCAGCAATCCAGGGGATATAGTTGGTCAGCGCACCGCCCAGGCGTACGAGGGCTGAAAAAGCCCCGTCCACAAAAAACAGGCCAGCACCCAGCAGCATGATACCCAGCAGCAAAACCACTGTGGGGGCATTGCGGATTATGGCATAAAAACGGCGCAGCCTTTCAGGTACCTGCTCATCATCCGCCGACTGACCGGCAGAGCCTTGCGCATCCTGTAGGCCGTCCTCTCGCCCCAGATAGCGCGAAACCCACGTGCCAGAAAGGTGAACAATAAGCATCAGCCCCACAGGGGCAAGCACGGCAGCCACTGCCCAGCCAAGCCAGGGAAACCGCGCCAGCGGGGGGCCGCCGGGCACGTCCGGCGCGGCGTGCATGACACCGTAAAAAAAAGAAATGCCGCCAACGATCAACTCAACAAAAAAGATGGCGACCATTAAGTATATGAGCGCGTCCTTGTACGGGCCAGCGTACCAGGCGGCACGATCCTGACGACGGGCCTTTTCCGCAGAAGATGCGGTCTGACCCTGCGCTTCGGATCTGTTTTTCTCAGCTTTCAACATTCGTTACCTCGGTTCCCAAAACATACGATGCGGCGCTTTTTCCCGCAAGCCCCCATACCCCAGAACAAGGATTTCGCCCCAAAGGCGCATCTAGCTTACCTTGCCTGCATGCACCTTGGGAGGTTCTCATGCATGTTCTGGTGACTGGCGCGGCTGGTTTTATTGGCTACCATCTTTCCCGGCGGCTTTTGGTCGAGGGGCACAGCGTTGTGGGCGTCGATAATTGCAACGACTATTACGATGTGCAACTAAAAAAAGACCGTCTGGCTCAACTTGCCGCCTTGCCTGAAGCGAAACAGTTCCGCTTTGAACACCTGGACATGGCTGACGGCCCTGCAATGGCGGCCCTTTTTGCCCGCGAGGGCTTTACCCATGTGGTAAATCTTGCGGCGCAGGCCGGTGTGCGCTACAGCCTCCAAAACCCGGAATCGTACCTCAATGCCAACCTGCTTGGCTTTGGGCATATTCTTGAGGGCTGCCGTCAAAACAAGGTGGGGCATCTGCTTTTCGCCTCGTCTTCTTCCGTCTACGGCATGAACGCGGCGCGCCCCTACAGTGTACACCATAATGTTGACCACCCGGTCAGCCTTTATGCGGCAACGAAAAAAAGCAACGAACTTATGGCCCATTCCTACAGCCATCTGTTCCGCATCCCCTGCACGGGTCTGCGCTTTTTTACCGTTTACGGCCCCTGGGGCAGGCCTGATATGGCCCTGCACCTGTTTACCACTGCCATTGTGCATGACAAACCGATCAAGGTTTTCAATCAGGGGCGCATGCGCCGCGATTTTACCTATATCGATGACATCATTGAAGGTGTGGTGCGCCTGCTGCCGCTGGCCCCGCAGCCTGACCCGGATTTTGACCCCGAAACCCCCAACCCCGCCAGCAGCTCCGCGCCCTGGCGCATTTACAACATCGGCAACAACAATACGGTGGAGCTCAACGATTTTATCAGCACCCTTGAAGACGCCCTCGGCATGAAGGCCCGCAAAGAGCTGCTGCCCATGCAACCGGGTGACGTTGAATCCACCTGGGCCAATATTGACGACCTCACCGCCGCCACCGGCTTTGCCCCTTCCACGCCGCTTA
>QKDT01000106.1 GCA_003251995.1 Desulfovibrio desulfuricans | reverse complement strand
CCCGCTTGCGCAGCGCTTGAGAGCGAAAATATTTTTGTGATGACGGAAGATCGCGCCGTCCAGCAGGACATTCGCCCGCTGGAAATCGCCATTGTAAACCTTATGCCCACCAAGATAGCCACAGAGACGCAACTTCTGCGGCTTTTGAGTAATTCGCCCATCCAGGTCAACATCACCCTGCTGCGTACAGAAGCTCACGAATCAAAAAACACCCCTGCGCAGCACCTTGAGCGTTTTTACAAGACGTTTTCTGAAATACGGCACGGCAGTTTTGACGGCATGATCGTGACAGGTGCCCCGGTGGAACACCTGCCCTTTGAAGATGTGGATTATTGGCACGAATTGCTGGACATAATGACCTTTGCGCAAAGCCGGGTCTACTCCACCCTGTATATCTGCTGGGCGGCCCAAGCGGCCCTGTACCATTTTTATGGTATCCCCAAGTACGGCCTGCCAGCCAAAATCTCCGGGGTATTCCAGCACGATATTTTGCAGCCCGGTTGCCGCCTTTTCACCGGTTTTGATGATACCTTTACGGCCCCCCACTCGCGCCATACCGAAGTTCGCGCTGACGATGTACGCAAGGAATCCGCACTGCGCATTCTTGCAGAATCGGAAGAGGCGGGATTGGCCTTGGTGGAGAGCTGCGACCACTCACAGGTATTTATGACCGGGCATCTTGAATACGACAGGGGAACCCTTGATGCGGAGTTTCGCCGCGATCAGGAAAGGGGGCTGAACCCCATCCCCCCCAGCAATTACTATCCCGGCAACGACCCCAGCCGCCTGCCCAAGGTCAACTGGCGGGCGCATGCGCACCTTTTTTATTGTAACTGGCTCAACTATTACGTCTACCAGGAAACGCCCTTCAGCCTTACTGCCATTGCGCGTGACCGTCAGGGCAAGTAAGAGCTGCAGTTCCTGAACACCTACAGGATACGAGGATGTCTATGCGATTTTCTACCAGAACCCGTTACGGATTGCGCTTTTTGCTGCGTCTGGCGGCCCAACCCCAGGGCTCACTTTTGCAACTGGGGCAAGTAGCCCGTGAAGAAAATATTTCATCGGGCTATCTGGAACAGATAGTGCGGGCACTGCGCCCCATGGGCATTTTGCGAGCTGTTCGTGGCTCAGGTGGTGGGTATTCCCTTGCCAAATCCCCGGGTGATATTAACATTGAAGAAGTCTTTCAGCACCTTGAGGGTGAAATTTCCCCTGTGCGCTGTTTGAGCAAGGGGCGACACTGTCAACGCGAATCCCACTGCTCCACCAGGGGATTCTGGACAGAACTGGATGGACATATCCGCTCATTCCTGCAGAAGCGCACCTTGCAGGAAATAATTGATTCAGAGAAATGCTCCGTAACGGGAGGCAACCATGTGGAACTACACTAAAGCTGTACACGACCATTTTCTGCATCCCCACAATGTGGGTCCCCTTGAAGGCGCAAACGCCGTAGGCGAAGTTGGCAGCCTGACATGTGGTGATGCGCTTAAATTATATCTCAAGATCAACGATCAGCAGATCATTGAAGAAGCCAGCTTTGAAACATTTGGTTGCGCCAGCGCCATTGCCTCAAGCTCCGTGTTGACGGATATGATCAAGGGCATGTCGGTTGAAGACGCGCTCAAGATCACCAACAAAGACATCACCAATGCCCTGGGCGGCCTGCCCAAGCAAAAGATGCACTGCTCCGTCATGGGGCAGGAGGCGCTTGAAGCCGCCATCCGTCAGTGGAAGGGCGAACCGCCCGTGCCGCACGCCCACGAAGAAGGCAAGCTTGTGTGCAAGTGTTTTGGCATTACGGATGCCCAGATTATCCGCGCCATTACCGAAAACGGCCTTAAAACCGTTGAAGAAATCACCAATTACACCAAGGCTGGCGGCGCCTGTGGCGAATGCCTTGATGAAATCGCCGAAATTCTGGCTGCGCAGCTCAAGCAAAAGCCGCTTGTCGAGCTTAAGCCCAAGCCGCGCCTCACCAACGTGCAACGCATGCAATTGGTGCTGAAGACCATTGAAGAAGAAATTCGCCCGCAGCTTGCTGCCGACGGCGGCGATATTGAGCTTGTTGATGTGGACGGCCTGCGCGTTGTGGTTTCTCTGCGCGGACGCTGCGCACAGTGCCGCTCAAGCGAGGTGACCATACGCGACCTGGTGCAGCGCCTGCTGCGCGAACATGTTGAAGCCGATATCGTGGTTGAGGAGGCCTAACCGCCATGAAAACCATCTATCTTGATAATAACGCCACCACGGCTATTGCGCCTGAAGTACGGGAAGCTATCCTGCCCTACCTTGGTGAGCTTTACGGCAACCCTTCAAGCATGCATACCTTTGGCGGTCAGGTAGCCGACGCGGTGGAAACTGCGCGTGAACAGATGGCAGGACTGCTGGGTGCAAGCCCGGACGAAATCATCTTTACCTCGTGCGGATCTGAAAGCGACAATACTGCCATTTGGTCTGCAATTCAGACCCAGCCAGAAAAACGCCATCTCATCACCACCCGCGTGGAGCATCCCGCCGTGCTCAGCGTGATGCAGCACTGGGAACGCCAGGGCTACCGGGTGACATACCTTGGTGTGGACAGCAAGGGCCGCCTTGATCTGGACGAATACGCAGCCGCCCTCACGCCTGACACGGCCTTGGCTTCCATCATGTTTGCCAACAATGAGGTTGGCAACATCTACCCCATCCAGCGTATGGCTGAAATGGCTAGTGAACGTGGCGTACTGTTCCATACAGACGCCGTGCAGGCCGTGGGCAAAACGCCCATTGACCTTGCCCACCTGCCTGCGGATATGCTTTCGCTCTCTGGGCACAAGCTACACACCCCCAAGGGCATTGGCGTGCTGTATGTGCGTAAGGGCGTGCGCTTCCGCCCGTTCCTGCGGGGTGGGCATCAGGAGCGGGGACGCCGCGCAGGCACTGAAAACGTGCCCTATATCGCTGGCCTTGGCGCTGCTGCCCAGCTTGCGCTCGCGCATATGCAAGAGGAGCGCGTAAGCGTTGCCATGCTGCGCGACAGGCTTGAACAGGGTCTGCTTGAACGTATCCCCGATTGCATGGTTAACGGCGATGTGGATAACCGCCTGCCCAACACCACCAATATTGCCTTTAAAAATGTGGAAGGCGAAGCTATCTTGCTGATGCTCGACAGGCTCGGCATCTGCGCAAGCTCCGGCTCGGCCTGCACATCTGGCAGCCTTGAACCTTCGCACGTACTGCGTGCCATGGGTGTGCCCTTTACCTTTGCCCACGGCTCTCTCCGCCTTTCTCTTTCTCGCTACACCACGCAGGAAGAAGTGGATTTTGTCATCCAGCACTTCCCCGATGTTATCAAGACCTTGCGCATGATTTCTCCTTTTAAAGATTAATCTTTGCTGAGGCTGTAATTCCAGCAGGTCAACAAATGCCTGCGCCGAGCGCAAAGTGCCGCACCAACTTTGGTGCGGCACTTATGCATATGATAATGTTGCACAATTGTAACACATGGCCTGCCAGCCCATACGTGCTGCAAAAATTATATTTCAGCCCAGCTCCCCGCAAAAGCCCTATTGCCTCCGAAGCCGAGTTGACCTATCCTTTTACTATAAAATATCCCCCATTGTTCGCGGGAGAGAAGCTTAATGCGTTCTATTCGCCTTTTTGATCTGCTGATGGGTTTTTCACGAGCGCTGGACATGCTAACACCCCAGCTTGCAGGTCACCATCTTCGGGTTGCCTTTTTAAGCCAGATTTTTGCAGAACGCTTGCGTTTGCCTCGCTCTACGCGCAAATACATGCTCATGGCCAGCATGCTGCATGATATAGGTGCTGTGCCCCTAAAAAGCGATACACGCGACCTCATTTTTGAACGCAACAAGATCTTGCACTGCCGGGCAGGCTGGGCATTTTGCAAAACTGCCGGATTGCCACGGCCTGTTTGCGAAATGGTGCTGCACCACCACACAGAATGGTGCAGCTATGAAAACACAGATAACAATACTCTTGCCGCCAACTGCATACACATGGCTGACCGTGTTGATGTGGCGCTGCGCAGCAAATCTAGTTGTGATCTGCCAAGTATCTGCCGTTCCTTGCAGATCAAAAATCTTGAATACGCCCCCGCCTGCCATGAAGCTTTGGAAAAGATGGCTGCAGATACCGAGATCATTGCCCTTCTGGACAGTCAGGAGAGCATGGAAAAATATCTGTCCGAGGCCTTTGGCGCTGTAATTCTTGGACCAATGCAGCTTGTGGATTTGTGCGGGCTTTTTTCGCAAACCATCGACTCCAAAAGCCCCTTTACGGCAACGCATTCCCTCGGCGTGGCACATACAGCGCGCATGATGCTTAAATTGACGCGGATGGCTGATGCCGACGACCTCACCACCATGTTTGTGGCGGGGTTGCTGCACGATATTGGCAAGCTTGCGGTGCCTCTTGAAATTCTGGAAAAACCCGCTGCACTCACTCCTGAAGAAGTAATTGAAATTCAAAAACATGCCGTAATCAGCATGGACCTGCTGGGTTCCATACCCGGTTTCAAATGCGTGTGCGAATGGGGCGGCAACCACCATGAACGCATCGACGGCACTGGCTACCCCAACAAGATTGAAGGGGCCAGCCTTAAACTCCCTGTGCGTATTATCGCTGTAGCCGATGTTTTTACCGCGCTGACCGAAGACCGCCCCTACCGCGACGGCATGCCACTAGCCGCTGCCATGAAAATCATTACATCCATGACGGAACTCGGCTATCTGGATAGTAATGTTGTAGCGCTCTTGGCCGATAATGTGGTACGGGTAAATAAGGAGCGCATACGAGCCCAGCGCAAGGCAGCAGCTAACTTTGTGGTAATGCGCAGGCTGTGCAATGATGCGGCGGTGGCTTCACGGCAAACAGGCTAGTTCATTTATGCTGAAGGGGGACATATGAGCTTTCCAATAATATTTCTTATTATTGCCCCCTTAGCCGCCGTTATAGCCCTCCTGCTCGGCCCCCCTTTTTCTCGCGTCGCGATTGCGCTTTCTCTGTTTTTTTCAGCCTGTGGGCTGGTGCTGCTTTATAAATCCCTAATTTTGCCCTTACGCAAGTTCGCCTACAATATTTCGCAACCTGAGGCCGGCCCCATCACGCCCGTACCTAAAACATGCGAAATCGTGAACGCCCTGCAAAACCACATGAATACCCGAGAGGCTCTACTCCAACACGACCTTGACGAGGCACGCGAGGCCGTGGAAAAACTCCGCCATGAAATCCAGGATC
The DNA here is from genome assembly GCA_003251995.1 of Desulfovibrio desulfuricans. GTDB lineage: Bacteria > Desulfobacterota > Desulfovibrionia > Desulfovibrionales > Desulfovibrionaceae > Desulfovibrio > Desulfovibrio desulfuricans_B. The sequence goes on along the minus strand of QKDT01000106.1, from coordinate 3,002 downwards.
TGCGTGCAAAACGGTCTATAATTGTTCAGGCGCAGCAAACAACTCTTGAGGCGCTTCGTAAAAGTCAATCTGCCATGACTGCAGTTGCTGAATCCATGGGCGCTGCCGACTGCTCGGATGAGGATCGTGTGCGCAACAAACAGCAACTGCTTGGGGCAGTAACGGCCTTGCACCGTAGCGAGTGCATCATGCTCCGCACGGGGGAGTGTCTGGATTCTACTGACTCAGCAAGTGATAAAATCAAGCAGACGCTCCCTGATGCTTTTCCCTGGAAGGCCGAGCATGCCACAAACATTCCCGTTGTTGACGCTCAGCACAAGCTTTTGCTTTCCTACCTCAACAAGCTGCACCGTGTTATGCAGAAGGGTTACAACAAAAAGCTGTTGCTGGAGATACTTGATGAGCTGACAGGCTATGCCTTTACCCATTTTGCCACGGAAGAAGTGTTCTTTACGCACACCGCCTACCCGCACATCAACAAGCATATGGAAGAGCACCACAACTTCCTAGAAACCGTGGCAAAGCTCAGGGAGGATGTGCTGGACGACAAGGCCTTTATTGACATTGCCTTGCTGGAGTATCTGAAAACCTGGATTGTTGAGCATATCGAGCTTATGGATTCGGAATTTATCCCCTATGTGCAGGGAACGGAACCCGAACAGCAACAATAGCCAGATCCCCCTCGACCGTTGCGATTGCCGAGGCTGAACTACCGCGCTCTCCGCGCACATCTAACCTTGCATCTATTGCCATACTGATATCCCGCCCCATTACCGCTGTCAGTTACCATACTTCCATCCCCGCACGGCATCCCGTTGCATGGCAAAAGTGACTGTCTGTCTGGCTGCCACGGCCCACAGTCCAGTTCTGCGTGGTTCATGGCAACATGCTCCTGTTTTCCATTGAGCCCCTACAAAATAAAAAACCCCGCAAAATGCGGGGAACAAAATTTATTAGTGGTCGCTTTCAGCAACTTTTCAGAGATCGTTACCAGTAGTTTTCCACTGGGCTTTGCCCGATGTTTTGCCTGATGCTTTTCCTGATGGCTTTGGCAGAGGTCTTTGCCAAATGACCTTTGGCAGGTATTTTTGCCTGCACTCTATGCAGCGATCATTCTTCAGTGCGGGGCTTGTGCAGCTCGGCAGCTATCTGCTCTCTGGCGGCGCGGTCAAGCAGCCGCTGGTTTGAACTGCCCCGAAAACGCAACTCCAGATCGCGCAGGCTCTCCACATAGGGGCCATCCACAAGAGTATCCGTCAATTCCAGCAGTCTGTTTGTCCAATGGTCATTGCGGGCAAGCAGGGCTTCAAAAGTATAACCGGTGTAGGTCATCACGTTTTTGTGCATGGCCTGCACCCCCTCGGCCACCGCGCAGAGGGCTTCTGCCTGCTCAAAGGGTTCACCACCAGACAACGTCACACCTGACAGCAAGGGATTTTCTGCTATCTGGGCAAGGGCGGCCTCCGCTGATAACGGAAAGCCGCCCTCAAAACTGTGCGTCTGCGGATTGTGGCACCCTTTACAATGGTGCGGACACCCCTGCGTGAACAAGACATACCTTAGCCCCGGGCCGTCCACTATGGATTCCTCCACAATGCCCGACAGCCGCATGAGCCCGGCATTACCGATTTCAGGCATGCTTGACGCGGTCGCGCTCTTCAGCGCGCTTGGCGTTGTTAAAACGATCCAGCGTTCCCACAAGGTAACCGGTGATGCGGCGGGTACGTTCAAACCCTACATCCTGACCCACAAGTTTCTGCGCGGGCTTGGTTTCCTCGAACAGACGCGATTTCATTAGCATTGTCGCTCTCCTTGTTCTTACTGCAAAAGTTTAAAAAAATTGTATATGACCGCTAATCCCACTTGGGGGTATGCGGGTATTTTCTACGCAGTTCTTTAAGCACCTCGGCGCTGACGCCTTCGCCCTCTTTACGACCACAGCGAGGGCAGGAGCCGTTGATCACGCCCACGTATCCGCAGACCGGGTCGCGGTCCAGCGGATGGTTGATGGAGCCGTAGCCCACGCCGTTATCGTGCATAAAGCGGATAATGCTTTCAAAGGCCTCAAGGTTCTTGCAGGTATCACCGTCAAGTTCCACATAGGTAATGTGGCCCGCGTTGGTCAGCGCGTGGTACGGAGCTTCAATCTGAATCTTTTTAAAGGCCTTGATGGGGCAATACACCGGTACATGGAAGGAATTTGTGTAGTAATCCCTGTCGGTGATGCCGGGTACGCTGCCGTACTTTTCTTTGTCGAGGGTGACAAATCGACCGCTCAGACTTTCAGCCGGAGTGGCGATAAGTGAAAAATTAAGGCCGGTCTTTTCAGCTTCGTCATCGCAGCGCTTGCGCAGATGCGTAACAATTTCAATGCCCAGCTTCTGAGCATCTTCACTCTCGCCGTGGTGCTGACCCACAAGGGCCTTGAGCGTTTCGGCAAGGCCGATAAAACCCACAGTCAGGGTGCCGTGCTTGAGCACTTCTTCAATGCTGTCGTCCCAACCGAGCTTTTCTGAATCAAGCCAGATGCCCTCACCCATCAGGAAGGGATAGTTGCGCACCTTCTTGGCGCTCTGGATCTTGAGCCGGTGCAGCAACTGGCGGAAGACCAGGTCAATCTTGTCGTTCAGCAGGGCAAAAAAACGGCTGACATCGCCGCGCGCTTCAATCCCAAGACGGGGAAGATTGATGGACGTAAAGCTCAGATTGCCGCGACCGCAGGTAACCTGCCGATCCTTGTCGTACACGTTGCCAAGCACGCGGGTACGGCAGCCCATGTAGGCAACTTCCGTATTGTAGTCGCCCTCATGGTAATATTGCAGGTTGTACGGCGCATCAAGAAAGCTGAAATTGGGGAAGAGACGCATGGCAGAGACATCCATGGCCTGCTTGAAAAGATCGTAGTTGGGGTCTTCAGGATTATAGTTGACCCCGGACTTCACCTTGAAAATCTGCACGGGGAAGATGGAGGTTTCTCCATTGCCAAGCCCGGCCTTGGTGGC
>QKDT01000327.1 GCA_003251995.1 Desulfovibrio desulfuricans | reverse complement strand
AATATAAACCATAGTGATTTGGTATAATGTTGTTATGATCGGTGGTTATTAAAAACATATTTGTATCATTAGCGTCCCAAGAATCAACAGGTTTCAGGCAGGAAACAAAACGTCGGGGGTCGTCTCCAACTGGATTCGACCCCCGACCAAAAAAGGTATGTGGTGTGCATTGCGCCGCACAAATTACCCTGGCCCGCGCTTGCACCGCCGCGGCTCATTCATTGAAAGCCGCGGGCATACGCGGTGTCTGGTTAAGCATGCAGCGTCAGAGTCATCATCTGCGCCAAGGATTGCGTCACCGCCAAGATTACCGCTTGCCCAGTTTGGCGGCGTTCCAGTTGCCGCCAAGGGCCTTGATAAGGGCGGCGCTTGCCACAAGACGGTTCTGGCGTATTTGCAGTGCGGTTTGCTCGTTGGCAAGGGCGGTAGCCTGGGCCGTTACAACGGCGGTATATACCGAGGTTCCCGCCTTGTATTCATTCAGGGCTATGCTTGCCGCCTGTCGGGCCAGTCGCACGGCTTCATCCTGCGCCTCCGACTGCCTTGCCAACACCTGAAGGTTTGAAAGCTCGTCTTCCACATCCCTAAACGCTCCAAGCACGGTGTGGCGATAGGTGGCAACGCTCTGATCATAGGCAGCGCGCGCAGCGTCCACAGCCGCAAAGCGCCCCGCGCCGTCAACCAGCGTCATACTGCCAGCCGGGGTCAGCGACCACAGGCTGTTGGCGGCGGTCATCAAGGGGAATGTTCCCGAATAGCCAACAATGCCTGAAAGGCTGATGGTGGGAAAATAGGCAGCCATGGCAACGCCGATAAGCGCGTTTTGCTGCTGCATGGTACGCTCAGCCTCTGCGATGTCGGGGCGGCGCTCCAGCAGTTCAGACGGCACTGCCAGGGGGATGTCGGGCACTGTACTGGTCAGCTCGTCAGCGGCAATGGATACCTCTGCCGGAGCCTTGCCGATCAGCAGGGCAATGGCGTGCTCATACTGGGCGCGCAGCTCCTCGGCGGCAATGGCAGAAGATCGCGCCGAAGCAAGTTGTGTCTCAGCGGTGATAACATCAGAGCGAGACACAATGCCCACGGCATACTGGTTTTGGGTTATGCGCAGGCTGCGTTCATAGGCTTTGACGGTATCATTCATCAGCCGGATCAAAGAATCCTGATAGCGCATCTGAAAATAATCGGTCACCAGCTCCGCCTGAGCGGAGAGGGTCAGGTCGGCAAGCTCCGCAGCGCTGGCCTGTGCGGCGGCTTTGTCGCTCTCTACCTGACGGCGCACCTTGCCCCACAAATCCAGCTCCCAGCTACCCGAAAGCTGGGCCGTGCCGCTGCTTGCGGTGCGAATAGACGTGTGCTGCCGGGTCATGGTGGGGCCGCCGGTAATGGTGGGAAAGTAGTTGGACTGCGCTTCGCGCACCACCGCCAGCGCGTTTCTGTACGCCGCCTCATAGGCCTTGAGGTTCTGGTTGTTCACAGCCACCTGCACGGCGAGCGCATCAAGCTGTGGGTCGTTATAAACCGACCACCAGGAGCCGCGGTCCTCCGATCCATTTCCGGGGTCTGCCAGTTTCCAGCCTTTGGGGGCCTCTTTGAACGCGGCGGGAACAGGGGCATCGGGGCGATGGTAATTGGGCCCGACAGAACAGGCCTGAAGCATGATCAGTGCGCCCACAATCAACAGGGCGTTCAGTGCGTTTTTCATTGCATGTTTTCCGTAATGACGGTTGCGGGAAAAGCCCTGCGCCACGCGCTGCGGGCGGTGAGCCGCCATCGGTCGAGATAAAGGTAGACAATGGGGGTTGTGTACAGGGTCAGCAACTGGCTGACGATGAGCCCGCCAATAATGGATATGCCCAACGGACGGCGCAGTTCGGCCCCCATGCCGTGATCAAGTACAAGCGGCACAGCGCCGAGCAGAGCCGCGCATGTGGTCATGATGATGGGCCTGAAGCGCAGCAGGCAGGCACGCCTGATGGCCTCAGCCGGGGCGAGGTTTTCGGTTCTTTCGGCTTCAAGGGCCACATCAACCATCATGATGGCGTTTTTTTTGACAATACCTATCAGCAAAAACATGCCAATAAGCGCAATGACCGTAAATTCCGTGTTGGTCATCAACAGCGCCAGCACCGCGCCAACCCCGGCAGAAGGCAGGGTGGAAAGAATTGTGAGCGGGTGTACGTAACTTTCGTACAAAATGCCCAGCACCACATATACGGTGAGCAGGGCTGCCAGAATCAGCAAAGGCATGGTGGAAACCACCGCCGCCGAGGCGCTTGCAGATCCTGCAAAGCTGCCATGCACCGTCGCAGGCATGCGCAGTTCCCTTACGGTTTGCGTTATGGCCTCAGAGGCGTCGGCAAAGACATGCCCTGGTGCCAGGTTGAAGGAGATGGTAACGGCGGCGGCCTGCCCCTGATGGTTTATCTGCACAGGGGTATTGGTCATAACCACCTTTGAAAAGGCAGAAAGGGGTATCATTGAATCCTTGCTGGTGCTGACGGCAGCCGCGCTTGAAACGCTGCGGCTGCTGCTGGTGGCAATGGAGTTGGTGGCCTGATTGCTGGCGGAGGAAGCTTCGGAAGTGCTCGTTGTTGATGAACCTGTTACGGTTCCCGACACGGCGTTGGTGGAGGATGTGCCGCTGGCGGAGCCGCCCGATGTGCTTACATATATCTGACCGAGCGCTTCGGGGCTTTCAAGGTAGCGGGGGGCCAGCTCCATTATCACATGATACTGGTTCTGATCCTTGTAGATTGTGGAAACTTGCCGCTCACCAAAGGCATCATACAGCGTGGCGTCTATCATGCGCGGGGTGAGGCCAAAGCGTGCAGCCGTTGGGCGGTCTACCATTACCTTGGCAGAAAGGCCTCCTGTCTGAAGGTCAGAGTTCACGTCAGCGAGTATGGGGTTCTTTTTAAGGGCGCCCGTGAGTTTAGCGGCCCATTTTTGCAGCTCCGCCACATTGTCGGCCTGCAGGGTATACTGATACTGGGCAAAGCTCATTCTGCCACCAATAAACAGGTCTTGCATGGGAAACATCATAAGCTGCGCACCGGGGATGGAGGCCAGTTTTGGGCGCAACCGGGCCATGACTTCAAGCGCCGAGTCTTTGCGTTCACTCAGCGGTTTGAGCGTCAACTCTGTCATGGCATTGTTGGTGCCGCGCCCGCCAGTAAAACCCACAACAGATTCCACAGCAGGGTCGGCACATACGATATCCATGGCCTGAAGCACTTTTTTGCTCATGGATTGAAACGAAATGCTTTCGTCAGCCATGATTCCGCCACGCAGGCGACCGTTATCCTGTGTGGGGAAAAGCCCCTTGGGCACAATGGCAAAAAGCAAGATATTCACCCCAATGGTCATAAAAAACACCAGCAGCACCACAAAAGGATGCGCCAGGGCGTGATCCAGCGTATGTGCGTATAGGGTGCGCAGCCGCTCCATAATGGAAGGCCTGCGGGTGGGGGAAGACGCATCGCAATGCCCTGTGCCTTTGTTGCGTAAAAAAACAGCGCACATCATGGGGGTTGTGGTCAGCGCCAGCAGCATGGAAATCACAATGGCAATGGACAGCACAATGGCGAACTCGCGGAACATACGGCCCACAATGCCGCCCAGCAGCAGTATGGGCAAAAACACCGCCACCAGTGAAATGCTCATGGAAACAACGGTAAAGCTTACTTCCTTTGCGCCCTTGACGGCGGCTTCAATGCGCGAAGCCCCCATTTCTCTGTGCCGCGAGATGTTTTCAAGCACCACAATGGCGTCGTCCACCACAAAGCCGGTAGCAATTGTCAGGGCCATCAGCGAGAGGTTGTCCAGGCTGTAGCCCAACAGCTTCATAAGGCCAAAACTGCCAAGGATAGACACCGGAACGGTTACAGCGGGAATAATGGTGGCCCGGGGATCGCGCAGAAAAACAAAAACCACAAGCACAACCAGAATTACCGACAGAATAAGCGTTTCTTCTGTATTTCTGAGCGAGGCGCGGATGGTGCTGCTGCGGTCATTGGTGACGGCAAGGCGAGAGCCAGCGGGTAGTGTGGCCTCAAGTTGGGGCAGTAACGCCCGCACTCGGTCAACGGTTTCCACAATATTGCTGCCCGACTGCTTGAACACCCACATAAGGATTGCTGGCTTGCCGTTGATAAAGCCCGCGTTGCGCATGCTTTCCACAGAATCGGTCACATCCGCCACATCGCGCAGGTACACCGGGCGGTCACTGCGGTAGGCGATGACAAGATCACGATAGTCGTCCGCTTTGAGCGCCTGATCGTTGGCATATAATTGGTAACGCCGCGCGCCTTCGGCAATAATGCCCTTGGCGCTGTTGGCGTTGGCGGCAGAAAGGGCCGCGCGTACGCCCTCCAGCGAAATACCGTAGCTGAACATGGCGCCGGGGTTGAGGTCGATGCGCACCGCCGGCAGTGAACCGCCGCGAATATCCACATTGCCGATGCCCTGCACCTGCATGAGTCGCTGCTGGATAACGGTGGCGGCGGTGTCGTACAACTGCTGCGGGGTGCGTGTTTCTGATGTCAGCGCCAAAATGAGGATGGGCGCGTCCGCAGGATTGAACTGCCGGTATGTGGGGTTGCTTTTGAGTGTGCTTGGCAGGTCGGCGCGCGCGGCGTTGATGGCAGATTCAACATCGCGGGAGGCGCCGCGTATGTCGCGGTTAAGGCCAAACTGAAGGATGATGCCAGTGGAACCGGTGCTGTTTTCCGAGGTCATTTCCGTAACATCGGCAATTTGCCCCAACCGGCGCTCAAGAGGTGCAGCCACGGTTGTAGCCATGGTTTCAGGGCTGGCTCCAGCCATTTGCGCCATAACGCGGATGGTTGGAAAATCCACCGCTGGCAAGGGGGCTACAGGCAGGCCAAAAAATGCCAGCCAGCCAGAAAGCGCAATGGACAGCGTCAACAGCGTGGTGGCAACCGGGCGCTCGATGAAAATACGGCTGATGCTCATGCGTCAACCTTCTCAATGCCTGTTGTATCCTCACTAGCTCTGCGCAGTTTTTGGGCAAGGCTGTCCAGGGCAATGTAAACGGCAGGCGTGGTAAACAGGGTAAGAATCTGACTGACGGCAAGGCCGCCGATCATTGCAATGCCAAGGGGCTGTCGCAGCTCGGAACCATTGCCGGAACCAAAGGCCAGGGGCACGGCAGAGATAAGCGCTGCCATGGTTGTCATTAAAATGGGCCTGAGGCGGAGCAGGCAGGCCTTGTGAATGGCCTCGCGCGACGTAAGCCCTTGTTCGCGTTCTGCAACCAGAGCAAAGTCGATCATCATGATGGCATTCTTTTTTACAATGCCGATAAGCAGCACAATGGCGATGATGCCAATGATATCAAGCTCGCCGCCGGTCATCAGCAGCGCGAGCAGCGCGCCGATCCCCGCAGACGGCAGGGTTGAGAGGATTGTAAGCGGATGGATGAAGCTTTCGTACAAGACCCCAAGAACCACATACATGACCAGAACGGCAGCCAGAACCAGATACAGCTCGTTGGAAAGTGCGGATTGAAAGGCCTCCGTAGCTCCCTGAAAACTGGTTCTGAAACTTTCTGGCAGACCAATGGTCTGTTCCGCTTTTTTTACGGAATCCACGGCGCTGCCAAGCGAAGCCCCCGGAGCCAGATTGAACGAGATTGTGGCGGCGGGAAACTGGGATAAATGTGATATCTGGATGGGTTTGCGTGAAACCTCCACCTTGGCGATGGCGCTGAGCGGCACCTTGCCGCTGCTGGCGGTGGAGGACGGCAGATAGATGGAATCAAGCGCCGCAAGCCCCTGAGAGGTGCCTGCCCCGGCCTCCATGATGACGCGCATCTGGCTTGATTGCGTAAAAATGGTGCTGACTATGCGTTGCCCAAAGTTGTCGTAAAGGGCGTTATCCACCGTAGCAAGCGTAATGCCAAAACGTGCGGCGGTTGCACGGTCAACAACCACCGTGGCAGCCAGACCGTTGTTTTGCAGGTCGCTGGTTACATCCGTGAGGTTGGGGCTTTTGCGCAGTTCTTCCACAAGTTTTGGCGTCCATGCGCCAAGTGTGTCTGACGACGGGTTATCAATAATAAACTGGTACTGGGTGGCACTTGTTTGTGTGTCTACGGTAAGATCCTGCACCGGCTGCATAAAAAGGGTTATGCCGCTGATCCCCGCGGTTCCCTGCTGCAAACGGCGGATAATCTCGCTTGCCGTCAGGCTGCGTTCGTTACGGGGGCGCAGGTTGATCTGCATTCTGCCCACATTGAGGGTGGGGTTGGTGCCGTCAACGCCGATAAAGGAAGAAAGGCTGACAACGTCCGGGTCTTTAAGCACGGCCTGCGCCAGGGCTATCTGGCGTTCAGACATGGCCTTAAAGGAGATGGATTGCGAAGCCTGGGTGATGCCCTGGATAACCCCCGTATCCACAGTGGGAAAAAACCCTTTGGGCACAACAACATACAGGCAGGCGGTCAGCATCAGGGTGGCTGCGGCAACACCCAAGGTGATTTTTTGATGGTCAAGCGCCAGCGAAAGGGCCTTGTCATAGGCATGCAGCACGCCGCTGAACCACTGTTTGGATGCCTCGGTTTGGGGTTGTGCTTTTTTAGCGCCGCTGCGCAGCAGGCGGGCGCACATCATGGGCACAAGCGTTAGCGAAACCAGGGCGGAAAGCACAATGGTCACCGCCAGGGTAACGGCAAATTCATAGAACAGACGCCCGATCACATCTGCCATGAACAGCAGGGGGATAAGAACGGCAATCAGCGAAATCGTCAAAGAAATAATGGTAAAGGCTATTTCCTGCGATCCCTTGAGTGCTGCCTGAACAGGGCTGAGGCCGGCTTCGAGATGGCGGCTGATGTTCTCGATAACCACAATGGCATCGTCAACCACAAAGCCGGTGGCGATGGTGAGGGCCATCAACGAGAGGTTGTCCAGGCTGAACCCCAGCAGATACATGACCGCAAAGGTGCCAACAAGCGAAAGCGGCACGGAAAGGCTGGGAATGATGGTGGCGCGCAGATTGCGCAGAAACAGAAAAATAACCATCACTACCAGGCCAACAGCCAGGGAAAGCTCAAATTCCACATCCTCCACCGAGGCGCGGATGGTTTCTGTTCTGTCGGTGAGTACAGATACCTGCACAGTCGCGGGCAGGCTTGCCGACCATTTCGGCAGCATGCGCTTGATGGTGTCCGCTACCTGGATGACGTTGGCACCTGGCTGGCGTTGAATGTTCAGAATAATGGCGGGCGTTGTGTTTGCCCATGCGCGAAGCTGGGTGTCTTCCGGCCCAGTCACCACTTCTGCCACGTCGGATAAAAGAATGGGGCGACCGTTCTTGTAAGCGATAACCGTGCGCAGATATTCCTCAGGGCTTTCTATCTGACCGTTGGAATCGATTGTGTACGATTGCCGGGGGCCATCAAGGGTACCCTTGGGGGTATTAACATTGATGTTGTCCAGGGTTGTGCGCAGGTCGTCCGGGTTCAGGCCATATGCCGCCATGGCGCGGATGTTGGGCCGTACCCGTATGGCGGGTTTGTTGCCCCCGCTCAGGGTCACAAGCCCCACCCCAGCCAGTTGCGAAATTTTTTGCGCAAGGCGGGTGTTGGCAAAGGTATATACCTCTGTAAGCGGCAGCGTGGGCGACGTTACCGCCAGGGTAAGAATGGGCGCGTCCGCTGGGTTTACCTTGGCGTACACAGGCGGCGAGGGAAGGTCGCTTGGCAAAAGGTTGTTGGCGGCATTGATGGCTGCCTGTACCTCCTGTTCCGCCACATCAAGGGTTACAGACAGGTTGAATTGCAGCGTTATTACCGATGCCCCTGCTGCCGAGCGCGAGGACATCTGCCGCAAGCCAGCCATCTGCCCCAATTGACCCTCAAGAGGGGCAGTTACGGCAGAGGTGACCACTTCCGGGCTTGCGCCGGGGTAGAAGGTTTGCACCTGTATGGTGGCATATTCCACGCTGGGTAGCGCAGATAAGGGCAAATAGCGCCATGCCACGGCCCCAACAACAAAGAGCGCCACCATCAGCAGAGTAGTGGCTACCGGGCGGCGGATAAACAGACTGGAAGGGTTCATTTGCCGCCCTCAGCCACAGTTGCCGCAGGGGTTGCCGCAGAACTGGCGTCAGGTGTTGCGCCAGGCGTTTGCGAGACCGCCTCCTCGGGAATGCGCACCTTGGCCCCATCATTCAAATGGTCGGCACCGTCCACAACCACCTTGTCGCCTACTGACAGGCCGGAAGTAATGGAAACATAGCCATCTGCCGATG
>QKDT01000241.1 GCA_003251995.1 Desulfovibrio desulfuricans | reverse complement strand
GCAGTTCTGCAAATGTAGCTTTAACATGCTCGCGAATGTCTCCGGCTACAACAAGAAAAAGCAGATCGTCGCCGGGTTTGAGCAGGCCTTCTTCCGCTTGGGCCACAATGGCAAAAATTCCGGGCTGTTTTTCCATTTCGCGGCAGATGGCGTCCATTTTGGCTGTGTCGTGCGAAACGCGCACCGCAGTAACTGGGGAATGATCGCCGCGAGACCATCCGCGCACGACCCCGTTGTGTACCAGCATCATGCCCACGTGGTCTGCGAAGCCCGGACGGGCTTTGAGTTCCTGAAGAGTTTTGTTAATGTCCATAAAAACCGCCTTGGTTTGATTGGCTAGATCAACGCCGTTCGTTTTAGGCTACAACATGGCAGCCTTTGTATAAAGGATTTTATTCATGGCGCATTTATCGCAGTTACTCTCACGCCTGCCGGGCAATATTGATGTGCGCATGAGCACAATGGGCCACGTGGTGTGGGTGAGCTGGAACGGCAGGCTTGCCCCTGCCGTGGGCCAGACGCTGCTGAATTATGGCGGCATGCTGGTGGGTGAAGAAGAAGAGCAGTCAATCTGGTTTTTCTTCACCGATGACGTTTTTCTGGCCTTGGCGCGCCTGATGGTATGGGGCAACTTTAACGAATTGCCCGTTGCCATAGAGCTTTTCCCCGGGCGTTTGCAGTTTGGGCGCAAGCGTGAGGTTAACCTGCTGCTGGACGGTGCGCTTCAGGCCCAGCAAATAGTCGTGCCCGACAATCTTGAAATCTGGATACACCCTAAAAGCCGTGAGGGAAAAAAGGGGCTTCCGGGCATTACCTTTGAGCGCCGTTCCGGGCGTCAGGGCATGGCTGGTGTTGACTGGGCCTCCATGACGGTTGACGTGCGCATGCCCTATGCCTCTACCCAGTCATGGTTTGCTGTTTTACACCCGCTGGGCAGCCCGCTGGACAAGGCTTTTCAGGCCGGGTGGACATCCATGTTCAAACGGCTTGAGACCCTGCTGCAAAAGCACAAGATCAAATCCATTGTGGACAATACGTTCATGATGATCGCCATAGATAACTTGCAGATGCTGCGTACTTTCATGCGCGATTATCTGCACAGCTTTGATAAAGAAAAAAACGAAGCAGGGGGCTACTGGCCCTGCGTGAGTGTGGTTGCTGATCGCAACAACCTCAATTTCAATGCTGACCTGCCCAAGAAAATTGGCTTGCAGTGGGATAATCTCATGCCGGATTTTCCCTATCTGAGCTACCGCAACGCCTACCTGCTTGGTGACGGTTTTACTGTTCGCGATTTGCGTTTTACCGGCGAACAGATGGCTATGGATAGCTGGTGCAACGTGATGCTGGATGAAAACAGCCTCAGCGGGAGGTCAATCACCCTGCTGATGCCCAGCCGTCTTACTTCGCCCAGCCCGTCCGGGACGGGATGTATTTATTGCGGTATCCACAGCCATGATTCGTCCGAGTGCCCCACGCGTTTTGGCCCCGCTTCTGATAGCCAGGAGATATGGGAGGCCCTTGGTCTGCTTGATCTTGAGGCCATCAACGAGGGGTTCCGCACCATCGAGCTGACGCTCACGGAAAAGGGCGCTGGCGGATACGGGGCAGTACTTGGCAGCGATAGCGAAGCCGCTGTGGTGTTGCGCGCGGTGCTGGAGATCAATGCTGCCTGCCAACTGCGAAATGTTCCGCGTCACTGGCTTTACAGGATGCGGGAGCCGGAACCCGGCGAAGCTACACCCACCAAGGATGACAGCCCTGCCTGGGAGATGTTGGATAAACTTATAGGTACATCGCCGTCTGATCTTTCAGACTTGGAAAAAAAGATCACCCAATCGCTTTCGCGGCATCAGCGCGACCCGCGCATGCATATGGTGCAGGCCTTTGTGCACATTGACCGCAACGATTACGCCCGAGCAGAATCCTCGTTTCGCAACGCTGCACTGCTCACGCCATCGCCCGCCTTGCAGGCGTGGACCGAATTTTTTCTTGCCCGCCTTGCTGAAGAGCAGGGGCAATTTTCGCAGGCCATTGAGCAGTATTCACAAATCTGGCGCGTCATGCCCAATTGGCGCGAGGTCAAGTACCGTGAAATAGTCTGCCAGGTCAAAATGGGCTTTTGCGAACCGGTGCTGGATCAGTTGATAACACTTATCCGAGAGGAACCATCGTATTTCAACCGGGCGCTCATTGATCCTGCCCTTGAGCGGGGGCGCCTGCTGATCCTGTCATCGCTTTATGATCTTTGGACCGAAGCCAAAAAGTGTGCAGATACTGACCGGGTTCGTGTGAACGAAATCGGATCGCGTATTAATGCCTGGTTTGCGCCGGAGCATCCCGTCCAACTGCAATTGGGCGACAAGGTTCGCGACCTTGAATCGTTGGCGAACATCAATAACTACATCGCCTATCTTAAAGTGGTGGAAGAGCGGCCCATCCTTGAAAAGGAAATGGAAGATTGCATAGCCCGCGAAGTGGAAGACCTGCGCAATCGGTACAAATACTACCTGGATATTTTACAGGAAATTCGGGACGAGGCCTCCTGGTTTCCTTTTCCTGCGGCTTTGCGGGAATTCAGCCAGGAGTTTAACGAAAGTGCCGGCATCATTAACCGCGCCTTTTCGTGCAACTTTAAGGAGGCCGAGGCCTTCAAGCGCGCCCAGGGTGAAACGCCCCACCTTGCCGAACTGCTACGCAGCCTGCGCAAAAGGCTGCAATTTTTGCGCATGGTGCGAGATGGAACCCTGTTTGGCCTCACATTGCTTAAAACATTCATTTGGCTTGAAGCCATAGGACTGCTCATGTGCTTTATTGCCGTGCCCATTGTGTATTTTTGGGGCGAAACATTGCGTCTGGGCTGGCTTAGAGATATCCTTGGCTCAGAACCGTGGTCTATCCAGAAGATACTGATTCTTATCGTGAGCATGGTTTCTTTAGGCACATCTGCTCTGCGGACAACACTTGTCTTTGACCGTAAAAAGGAAAAATTGCTGGAGGAGGCGCGCCTGCAGCGTGAACAGGCGCAGCAAACCCGGCTTGACCGTATCCGGCAACAACGGCGAATGGAGGCGGAGCGAGCCCAGAAGAAAAAGGATGCGGAATCGCAAACCAGGCGCTAGCAAATATCAGGCTCACCACTTGCATAATTTATCAATAACAGTTATTAATAAGTTAAGCACAGAAGGAGGAAGCCATGACATCACTGAAGGATTTTTCTCTTTATAATATAGACTGGAATCTTTCGCCGGAACACGCTGTAACCATGTACCTTGAATGGGGAAACAACGACTGGCATTCGGAATATCCGCCGGTGCGCTCCAAGGACGATGTGGCCCACTATTTTGTGGTGGACAGTTGGCAAGAGCCGCCTGTCATCCGTTTGGTTAGGCGTAACTCCGAAAGGGCAGACGACCTTATTACCGTACCCTTGCCAGCGGCCTTGATGGAAGATTACCGCAAGGTTCATGGGGCCTGGCGTGGCATAAGTGAGCCCACGCCGGAGGTGAAGTCCTGGCTTAAGAAGGAGCTTGGACAGGATTGATGCGCAGCACAGAGCGCGCCGTAAGCCGCAGGATAAAAATGTTCAAAGGCCCGCATTAGCGGGCCTTTTGCATGGATAAGAAATACGGTGGATTGGGGAGGTATCAACGCGCGCCGAAACCAGGGATACGGTAGCGGTTTTCAAGCCAGCGCAGAAAAAAAGTAGCCAGGGTGACCATGGCAAGATAGTAGGCGCCCACAGCGATAAACACCTCTGTAAAGCGAAATGTATCAGAGGCCACAACCTTGCCCTCGCCCATCAGTTCAAGACAGGTCACCAGATAGGCCAGTGAGCTATACTTGATAAGATAGATGATTTCATTACCGCAGCCAGGCAGGGCGCGCCTTGCAGCCTGAGGGATGATAATCCACGAAACTGTTTGCCATTGGCTGAAACCAAGGGCTTGGGCCGCACGCACCTGGCCTTGCCTGATGGAAAGCAGCGCGCCTCGCACGTATTCTGACTGATAGGCAGCAGTACACAGCGTAAAGCTGGTCAAGGCAGCACCAAAGGGCGAAAAATAGATGCCAAGTTTGGGCAGGGCGTAGTAGATCATCATCAACTGCACTGCCAGTGGTACACCGCGTATCAGGGATGTGTAGCCATTGCCAAGACGGCGCAGCCAGCGCGGGCCAAAGGCGCGGGCGCAGCCAAGCAGCACGCCGCCAACAAAACCAAGGCTCCCGGCTGGAATAATGAGCGCAAGCGAAACCAGCAATCCTCGGTTCAGCGCTGGCAGCAGGTCGTTGCCAAAAAAGGCCGTGTCCAGCACTTAGGCCCCCATCTCCAGCATGCGCTGGCAAAAATCCCGGGTACGCGTATTCGACCCCTCGGCTAGCAATACGGCGGGGGAACCCTGCTCAATAAGCTTGCCGTGTTCCATAAAAATAATTTCTGTTGCCAGGGCGCGGGCAAAATCCATCTGGTGCGTTGCCATGACCATGGTCATGCCGCCGCTGGCAAGGTCGCGAATAACTGCAAGCACTTCGCCCACCAGTTCTGGATCAAGGGCCGAGGTTGGCTCGTCCAGCAAGATGACCTTGGGATCCATGGCGAGGGCGCGGGCCATAGCCACGCGTTGCTTCTGACCGCCAGAGAGTTGGGCCGGGTAAAGGCTAGCGCGGCGGGCAAGGCCTACACGGGCCAGTTCTTCTTGCGCGCGTTTGCGGGCATCCGCCGCAGACATGCCGCGCACCTTGCGCAGGGCAATACCGACGTTTTCTTCAGCGGTAAGGTGATCGAACAGGTTGAAATCCTGAAAAATCATGCCAACCTGCGCGCGAAAGGCGCACAGCGCGGCCTTGTCGGCGCGGTCAAGCAACTGGCCTTCAAGGTAGATCTCGCCGGAATCCGGGGGGATAAGGCAGTTAATGCTTTGCAGAAGCGTGCTTTTGCCTGCGCCCGAAGGCCCGATGAGTACCTTGAGCTCGCCCCTGTTCACCGTAAGGCTGCAATTATCCAGAATGGGCTTGCCGCCCAATTTTTTGGAGATGCCCTTTACCTGCAATACCGCTTGTTGATCCACGCTCATGCTTATCCCATCCCCATGCCTTCCATGCCGATTCCTGAAGAATAGCCGGGTACATGGGTTTTTTGTTCCAGAAGGCGCAACAGTTTTAGCACCGCCAGCGTCAGCACAAAATACAGCACGCCAGCAGTGGCGTACAATGCCAGATGTTCATGCGTCCGGGCTGCCACAAACGAGGTGCGGGCCATGATGTCTTGTGTGCCGAGCACAAAGCAGATAGCCGAATCCTTGAGAAGAATGGAAAACTCGTTGGCCCAGCCAGGGATGGAAAGCCGCAAGGCCTGCGGCAAAATGATGGAACAGATGCCCGTGCTCTCGCGCATGCCAAGGGCGCGCGCAGCATTTAACTGCCCGTGGGGCAGGCTTTCTATAGCGCCCCTGAAAATTTGCGACTGATAGGCAGTGCTGGTGCAGCCAAGAACAATGCAGCAGATGAAAAAGGGATCTATGGAAACGCCAATGCTGATGAACAAGCCATAACAGAGGAAGAGCAGCACCAGAATGGGCACGCCTCTGAAAAACCACACATACAGGGCCACCAGCCGCCGCAGCCATGGCCCGCCGTAAACCTGGGCCACTGCCATGGGCACGCCAAGAAACAACCCCATGGTCAGCGACAGAGCGACGTTGCCCACCGTAACCAGACTGCCGGACAGTATGGAAGGCAGGGCGTTATATACCACAAGCAATGAATTCATGTATGGAAAATGCCTTTTCCGCACAAGCGCGAACCGTCTGGATTACAGGCGGTTCGCGCTTGGCGTGTGGGCGCTCGCGCGTCCGTTATTTGCTCAGGTATTTCTTCTGCAGTTCTTTCCAGTAGGGGTCGGCAATAAGTTTTTTATAGCCTTCGTTTACCAGCTTCTGCAGTTCCTTGTCGTCTTTGCGCATGGCAACGCCGAAATTGTCGGGATCACCGTGGGTGCCGGCCTTCTTGACAGCGCGACCATTTTCAATGGCATTGTTAGCGGGCAGTTCGTCCATCAGGGCAGCCTGAATGCGACCATTGAGCAGGTCTTCAACCGCCAGGGGCGAAGATTCGTAGAAGCGCAGTTCAAAAGGATACTTCTTTTCTTCCTGCTCTTTCTTGATGTCATTGGCTTCAGAGGTGCCACGCTGCACGCCAAGCTTGATCTTTTTGCTCAGAATGTCGGCGGGGGTCAGCTTGGAATCGGCGGGCACAACAAACACGCGCGAAACTGTCCAGTAAGGATTGGAGAACTGCACAACTTTGGCGCGTTCGGGGGTGATGCTCATGCCCGAATCAACCATGTCGATCTGCTTGGCAAGCAGGGCGGGGATGATGCCGTCCCACGCCATGGGCTTGTGAACCACTTCAAATCCCATGGTCTTGGCGATCCAGTTCATGGCGTCCACGTCAAAACCGGCGGGCTGACCAGTTTTTTCGTCCACGTAGGCAAAGGGAGGATAGTCAGGATCAATGCCGTTCACATAGGTTTTTTTGGCAAATGCAGGTACGGCAGCCATAATGGCAGCCAGCAGTGCGCAGACGAAAAATTTTTTCATGTTCGATTTCCCCCTCGGAAAGGACAGAACGGTCATGCGCCGACACTGCCGTTTGAGGCGGCTGGTGCGCATCCCTGCGCGGTTGGCATGTGGTGCCAACGCCGCGCGGCCTCTGCAAAACAAGGTCTTTCTGTAACAGAAGGAGGGCTGTGACGCAAGGGCAAGGCCCGCGTCACACGAGCCCGCCGGAGGAGCGGGCTCCGAAAGGCTGTAGCCGGTATCGGCTTTGCCGAACCGAAAGCGGAAGCTTTTCGTGGTTATGAGTAAATCGCAAGGGCAAGGCCCGCGTCACAAATGGGGCAGCAATCAGTCAAATGTGGCAAATGTGGGAATTCTTGTGCTTTCCAAGGAAAGGGAATAACATTATCACGTTTAAAGATATGTGCTTTTCAGCAACAGCGCGGCAAACCGCGCATAAACGTAGTGCCGGCACCAACGGCACAGCGCCGCTCCTCATGAAACAATCTCCCCTCTGGGTCAGGGCGCTTCTGGCTTGCGGGCTTTCCCCGCAAAAAACCCTGCTATGTATTTTTGACCTCCTGGCTATCATTGGTACGGCTATGGTGGTTTTTCTTGTGCGCGCTCTTTTTGGTGATGTGGACCCAGCGCTGTACCGCGGGGCTTTGCCTTTGCTGCTCATGGGGCCAGTGATGGCTGCCGGGCTTGGGCTTTACCAAACCATCAGCCTGCCGCCGCACCGTGAACTCAAGGCCCTGTTTCAGCTCACCAGTCTCATGTACGGCATCATTCTGGCGGTGCTTTTTCTGTCAAAGACGGGCGATGCCTATTCCAGAATTGTCATCGGCGGTAGTTGGCTAGCCACGATTTTTGTTCTGCCGCTCATGCGCAGTTATTGTCGGCGCCTTTTTATGCGCCGCCGCTGGTGGGGCAGGCCCCTGATAATTTTTGACAGCGGCAACGCCGGACGCGATTTTTGGCGGTATCTCAAGCGGCGGCCTGAGCGCGGGTTGCATCCCATTGCCATGTATCCTCTGCCCACCAGCGAGGATGCTGTTCGCAAACTCTTTGCAGAAATTGCGCAGGCCCAGCCCAAGGCCATGGTCATGATTCTGCAAAAGGCGGATCAGGGGCAGAGCCTTGATTACATAACTGAGGCCAGCCGCTATTTTGAACGCATTCTTGTGGTGCCTTCGTTTAACGATGGTTTTCGTGCGCACTGGCTCACGCCGCGCGATCTTGGCACTGCTGTGGGTTTGCAGGTGCGGCAGAACCTGCGCGACAAACGACGCTTGCGGGTTAAGCGCTTTATGGATGTGCTGCTCTGCGCCATGGGGGGCATCGTGCTGTTGCCCCTGGGGCTGCTGTTGGCACTGGCTATCCGCCTGGACAGCCGGGGGCCGGTGTTCTACCGCCAGCGGCGCATTGGCAGCGGCGGGCGCGAAATCGGGATTTTTAAATTCCGCACCATGATGGACAATGCCGACAGAATCTTGAGGGAAGTGCTGGAACATGACCCCGAATTGCGGGCAGAGTGGGAGAAGGACCACAAGCTCAAGCATGACCCGCGCATAACCCGCGTGGGCCGCCTGTTGCGCAAGGTGAGCCTGGATGAGCTGCCGCAACTGCTCAACGTGGTTATCGGCGACATGAGCCTGGTGGGGCCGCGCCACATCGTGCAGAATGAAGTTAAAAAGTACGGCCCCGTGTACGAAGAATACTGCATGGTACGCGCCGGCATAACCGGGCTGTGGCAGATTTCGGGCCGCAACAATACCACATATGCCGAGCGCGTGGCCT
>QKDT01000189.1 GCA_003251995.1 Desulfovibrio desulfuricans | reverse complement strand
CCTGACGCTGGCTCGTATGAACACGGTGGTAGGCACGGTCGGCATTGTGCCAAATGAAGCCAATCGAGAATTATTGGAATCAACGGATATGACGGCAACATAGGGGTAACTGCGGGCTATGCCCAGCAACCTGTCGGCAAGCAGATCTTTATCCTGCCGGGCAAATGCGGCGCTTTCAGCGGTATCCAGCAACGAGGTGATGCTGCTCACCTCCGCTTTGACGATATTGGCTGCAATGCTGTTTTGAGAGAGCAGCAACCGCAGTTCGTCCGCCTGAAGTTGCCAATAGCTGGTCACCACATTTACGCTGATGCCAATGGCAAGCACGACCAGCCAGATGCCGTGTATCACCCAGTGCAACCGGGAAAATAACGTTCTGAATAAGGCCGCAATGTCCATGGCAAAGCTCGGCGGTTTAAATATGTTTATTGCATACTACTACCAGAATCATATGCAGGCAAGGAAAGCGCGCAGCCATCCCGCAGAGTTCTTTTATTTTTTTCTCTTTTCTCCTACCATGCCCTAACGGAGGTCATATGCATAAACTTTATGTCGCCATGGTCGGCCTGCCCGCAAGGGGCAAATCCACCTTGGCAAAACGCATTCGCGACGGGCTTGTGACCGAAGGCATTGCCGCAAAGTTGTTTAATAACGGTGATATGCGCCGCGCACTCATTGGCGCGGAATCCACCGACCCCAATTTTTATGACCCCAACAACAGCACGGGACGCGAAGCGCGCGAGATGATCTGCATGCGCAACATGGAGATTGCCCGCGAGTGGCTGGCAAAAGAAGGCGAGGTCGCCATTCTGGACGCCACCAACGTGAGCCGGGCCCGCAGACACCTCATAGAAACTACGCTCACTGACCATCCCGTGTTGTTTGTAGAATGCGTCAATGAAGACCAGTTGCTGCTCAACGCCTGCATCCGCCGCAAAACCACCCTGCCCGAGTTTGCCTCGTTTACAGAAGAAGCGGCCCTTGCCAGCTTTATGAAGCGCATCAGCTACTATGAAACAATTTACGAGCCCTTGCAGGATGAAAAATACTGGCTGCGCGTTGATTCTACCGCCAACCGTATTCTGGATGAACGCCCCTGCGAAAGTTCGCCATACTACCCCGCTATCCGCGAGATGGTTGTCAGCGTGTGGATTCAGTGCCTGTATCTGGCGCGCCACGGGCAGACGGAATTTAACCAGCGGGGTCGCATAGGCGGCGACCCGCCGTTAACAGCCACAGGCCGTGCGCAGGCGCTCTCTCTAGCTGCCCATCTGCGCGACAAACCCATTGAGTGGGTGTTTACCTCCACGCGCATCCGTTCGCACGAAACGGCAACGCCGCTGCTTACCGAGCGGCCCGCAGCGCATGCCATGGCCTTTAAGGAATTTGACGAGATATGGGCAGGCGACTGTGAAGGCATGCTGTATAGTGAAATACGCGAGCGCATGCCCGAGGTCACACAGGGCCGCAACGCCAGCAAATACACCTATGCCTACCCCAATGGAGAAAGCTACGCCATGCTGCGGGAGCGTGTGCAACGCGGTTTGCGACGGGCGCTCTTTCTGGCAGGCGATGCACCCCTGATCATTGTGGGGCATCAGGCCATCAATCGCGTGCTGCTTTCGCTCTTTCTCCGGCAGCGCAATGAGGACGTGCCCTTTATCTACATCCCCCAAAACCAATACTACCACATCAGCCTCACCCCCAGACGCAAGGTGTTTGAGCGCATTCCCTACGAAAACGGGCATGGGGCAAGCCTGCTGGCAGAATAAAAAAGCCGCGCCAAGCCTGCGTACGCGTTCATCTTGCGCAAACAGGCCGCGGCGCAGCCAATACCCAATATTGACGCGGGGCGTGGCAGCATTCTGCCGCGCCCTGCGTGTTTATGGAGTCGCTATAGCTAATAATCAAAGGTAGTTTGCGCACACCGCACTGGCAGCGCAACAGGTGCAACAGGCGCAACGGGGGCTAGGGATCAGTCTCAGGCAGCGGGTGCTACCGTAGCCCACAGCCCCATCACTCCTGCTCAGCACTCAAGGCAACCAGCCAGACGGTTGAATACTGTTGGCTCCGCATGCCCAACCTGCACATCCAGCACGTCGTGCAGCTTACGCACCTGCTTTACTATCTGCTCCATGCGCCCGTCGTCCTTGACAACCAGCCACATACGGCAGGTATCGCCATTGGCCTCGGGCGTAACCAGCACGCCCTCGAGGTTGTAGGCCCGGCCCGCAAAGAGGCTGCAAACGTGCGAAAGCACACCGGGATGATTGTTGACGCTCAAGTGCAACGTTGTAAGTGCGCTCGTCAGTGAACCGTTCATGCGTTAACCCCCTCTATCATCTGGCTGTTTGCCGCTCCTGGCGGCACCATGGGAAAAACCTTTTCTTCCGCGCTCATGCGCACTTCAATCAGGCACGGCCCCGGCGTGGCCAAAGCCTGCTCCAGCACGGCTCTTGGGTTGCACTCGTCATTCAGGTGGATTGCGGGCATGCCGAATCCCTGGGCGATGCGTACAAAGTCAGTACCTGCCGTAAACGCCGAGCCAAACAAACGACCTTCAAAAAACAGGTCTTGCTGTTGCTGTACAAGGCCAAGAGCATTGTTATTGCACAAAATGATCTTGACGTTGGCCTTGTTTTCTACAGCGGTAGCCATTTCCTGAATATTCATCAGCAAACTGCCGTCACCGGAAAAACAGACCACGGTTTCCTCTGGCTTTGCCAGGGCGGCACCGATGGCGGCAGGCAGGCCAAAACCCATTGTGCCCAGCCCGCCAGAGGTGAGCCATTGTCGTGGTTGCATCATGGGATAAGCCTGGGCCACGCGCATCTGGTGCTGGCCCACATCTGTACACACAATACCTTCGCCGTGCAGGGCATCCGCCACATGCTTGATGATGCCGTAAGGCGAACAGACCTTTTCCGTTCGCTCAAAACGCAGCCCGTGTTCCGCCTTACAGGCCGCCACGCGCTCAAGCCACGGCTCATGATCTGTCTTGTGCAGCAGGGGCAGCAGAGCCGTGAGGGCCTGAGCCGCATCTGCCGTAATGCCCACCTGCGGGATACGCAGTTTGCCAACCTCGCAGGCATCAATATCAATATGGATAAGGCCTGTTTTGGGGCAAAAACCGTCCAGCCTGCCGGTTGCGCGGTCACCAAGGCGAGCGCCCACAACCATGAGCAAATCGCATTCATCCACCAGCATATTTGAGGCCCGCGCGCCGTGCATGCCCAGCATGCCCACAGCCAGCTCGTGCCCGTGTGGAACAGTTCCCAGACCACGCAACGACATGACGGCAGGAAGCCGACGTGCCTCCATAAAGGAAACCACCGCCGCCGAGGCTTCGGGGGACGATGTGCCACCGCCCAGCAACAACAGCGGACGTTTGGCGGCGTTCATCATCTCCGCAGCGCGGGCAAGGGCCTGCGGGTCGGGCTGCGGCATGGGAGCGGGGGTTCCAGCAGCGGGCAGATCCTGCAACTCCGCCATGGCGACCTGCACATCACGCGGAATATCCACCAGCACAGGGCCAGGGCGGTCGCCCGCGGCGATGGCAAATGCCTCGGGGATCACACGCAGCAGCTCGTCTATGGAACGCACAATAAAGTTGTGTTTGGTGGCGGGGATGGACATGCCGTAGATGTCCACCTCCTGAAAGGCATCGGTGCCGATCATGCTCAGGGGAACCTGCCCGGTGATGCAGACCAGCGGCACAGAATCCATGCGGGCATCGGCAAGGGCCGTAAGCGTATTGGTAGCGCCAGGGCCGGACGTGGCAAAGATAACGCCGGGCCGCCCGGTTACTCTTGCCATGCCCTGCGCGATAAAGCCCGCGCCCTGTTCGTGCCGGGCCAGGATATGCCTGATGGTACCCCTGCGCCCCAGGGCGTCGTACAAGGGAAGGTTAAAACCGCCCGGAATGCCAGCAATGTGCGTGACACCCTGGTTTTCCAGCAGGCGGATGGTGAGTTCTGCTCCCGAAAGACGTAACATCGCCGCAAGACTCCTTTTCGATGGTGAGGCTTGTCGGCGGCGGTGCGGATTAAAAAACCCCGCCGACTCGCGCCGGCGGGGTTTATATGTACCTTTAGATCTTCCCTGCTCAGAACGCGCGCAAAGTGTGACACCGTACTACTACGGCGCACATAATGGATAGCATCGCTACGTGGCGGAAAGAAGATTGTGTTTTCATGTTCATGGGATAGACCCTACGCCTGCACACGGCAAGATGTCAACATGTTAGACCAGATGCACTGCAACTTATTTTACTTTTTGCGTGTTCTTGTATCGGCATGCGGCAGCAGCAGCTTGACCGCGCGCACTTCTTCAATGCGGCGGCGGTCCATACGGATTATTTCCAGCTCCCACCCTTGATAGCGCAGGCGCGCGCCCTTTTCGGGAATACGCCCAAGGCGCTCCATGATAAGGCCCCCGAGCGTGGCGCTGAACAGACGGCGGGGCAGGCTGACACCAAGCCAGCTTGCAAACAGGTCCACCGCCAACCGCCCCGGCAAAATCCAGCTTCCATCGGGCCTGCGGCAAACCTCAGGGCCTGCGGGCATGTCGCCCATCTGGCCCGCCAGCACACTCAAAAGTTCCGCTGGCGTGATCATACCCACAACACTGCCGTATTCATCGCGCACAAAGGCCAGGGGTGCCGGGCTGGTGCGAAAATCCTCCAGCAGCGTGGTCAGGGGGGTATGCTCAAATATGGTCGGCGCAGGTCGCACATATGTTTTCAGATCCCACTCGCGGCTGCCGATGCCCTGCTCCTCTTGCAACAGTATCTCGCCGGGGTGTACCACGCCCAAAACTTCGTCCGTATCACGCCGCAATACTGGCAACCATGCAAGGCGCGAACTCGCCGCAAAGCGCGTAACTGTGGCGCGGTCGGCGTTGCTGTCCAGCCAGTCCACACGCTGCCGCGGAATCATGATAAAACGCGCCGTGCGCCCCCCAAGGCGGATCACTCGGGCCACCATATCCCGCTCCATGGGCGCGAAAAGATGCCCCCCGGCATCGCCAGCCAGGGCCGCGGCCTCAAGCTGGGCCTCACCGCCGCCAGGCACGCCACCGCCAAGCAGGTTCAGGATAACGCGCGCCGTTGATTCGCGCATGTCACGCATGCTGTACCGCCTGCGGCGGCTGCGCAACGCCCATTGATTGCAAGCCTCAACCAGCACAGAAAATCCAATGGCAGCGTACATATAGCCCTTGGGTATATGATACCCAAGACCATCTGCCAGCAGGCTCAGGCCGATCATCAGCAAAAATCCGAGGCAAAGCACAATCACTGTGGGGTGACGCTCCACAAACTCCAGCAGCGGAGCCGCTGCAAGCACCATGATGACCATGGCTGCCAGCACCGCCAGCATCATGATGAACACATGGTCCACCATACCCACCGAGGTGATTATGGAATCCAGCGAAAACACGGCATCCAGCACAATGACCTGGAAGATCACCTGCCAGTAGCCGACTTGCGCCCCACCCGCATCAAATTTGCCAGCGTGGCCTTCCAGCCTGTCGTGCATCTCCATGGTGCCCTTGAGCAACAAAAACACGCCGCCCGCCATCAAAATAAGATCTCGGGCAGAATAACCATGTCCACCAAGGGCAAACAGGGGCTCCGTCAGCGCCACCAACCGCGCCATAAAGGCCAGCAGCACCATGCGCATAACCAGGGCAAGGCCAAGGCCCATCATAAAGGCCTGACGCTTTTTTTCCTGCGGCAGTTTGTTCACAAGAATGGAAATGAATACAAGGTTGTCCACGCCCAGCACAACCTCGAGCAGCACCAGCGTGCCCAGGCCAGCCCAGGCTGCGGGGTCAGTTACCCATGTCAGATCCCACATATTTTCTCCGGCGGCGGTGCCGCGTATTCCATAACAGAAAAGGGGGCCGTAAGGCCCCCCATAAAACTGTGCTTACCCTAAGGCGTACACTAATGCCCGCCGGAAACCCGGCGCAGCGTGTGCCTATTCGGCAGCAAGCTGGATGCGTTCGAAACCGGTGACCGTGATTTCGTCGCCGATGGTCTTGCCCACTTCGCGCACGATGTCGGTGATGGTCTTCTTGTCGTCGCGGATGAAGGGCTGTTCCATGAGGCACACTTCCTTCTGGAACTTTTTCACAGCGCCGTCGGCAATCTTGTCCACGATCTGCGCGGGCTTGCCTTCTTCAATGGCCTTCTGGCGGTAAACTTCGCGTTCACGTTCCACAGCGGCCTGATCAAGGCTGGCGGCGTCGAGGGCCAGGGGGCTGGCGGCGGCAACCTGCATGGCGAGGTTCTTGGCGAGTTCCAGCACTTCGGGCTTGGAGGCGCTGTCGGCCTTGCCGCAAGACAGGTACACGAGCACGCCGATCTTGCCATTGGCGTGGATGTACTGGCCCACCACGTCGTTGTCGCCCTTCTTGCTGAAGCGGGCAAACTTGCCAAGCTGCATGTTTTCGCCCACAGAGGCGATGAGCTGGGTCACTTCTTCACCCAAAATGGCTTCAAGAGCTTCGGCGTCAGCAGGGGCCTTTTCAAGAATAACCTGGGACACGCGGGTAGCCATGGTCTGGAACTGCTCGCCACGGGCCACAAAGTCGGTTTCGCAAAGCAGCGAACCCATGGCAATGTGCATGTTGTCGGCGGTGGCAGCCACGGTCACAAGGCCTTCGCTGGTGGCGCGACCGGACTTTTTGGCAGCCTTGGCCATACCCTTCTGGCGCAGCCAGTCAACGGCCTTTTCCAGATCGCCTTCCACTTCCACCAGGGCTTTCTTGCAGTCCATCATGCCTGCGCCGGTCATGTCGCGCAGTTCTTTAACCAATTGTGCAGTGATAGCCATAGTATACTCCACACGCTGTCCGGCCCCAAGCCGGAGTTTTCGTAACTTTTTAATCAGCTGCGCGGCCTCCGCGAAGCGCGGCGCGCAATCTATCATCCAGACGGGGGCAGCGCAGCCCTTACAGGTTGCGCCGCCCCCAGGATACGGAATATGGAAAAGACCAGCTACTCGGCGGCAGCGGCTTCCGGAGCGGCAGCGGCGGCTTCGGCCTTCTGCATGGCTTCTTCGGCGTTAACGGCTTCGCCCTTGTGATCCTTGTTCATGGCTTCGCCTTCCATGCAGGCTTCGGCGAAAGCAGCCACAAACAACTTGATGGCGCGGATGGCGTCGTCGTTGCCGGGGATGATGTAGTCAATGACATCGGGATCGCAGTTGGTGTCGGTCACAGCCACGATCGGGATACCGAGCTTGCGGCATTCCTTCACGGCGATGTCTTCACGGTGCGGGTCGATGATAAAGGCAAGCTGGGGAATGCGGTCCATGTTCTTGATACCGCCGAGGGTTTCCTCGAGCTTGTTCATTTCGCGTTCCAGAAGCAGAATTTCTTTCTTCTGGTAGCGATTGATGGTGCCGTCGCCGAACATGACTTCCAGCTTCTTGAGCCGGTCCACGCTCTTCTGGATGGTGACAAAGTTGGTGAGCGTGCCGCCCATCCAACGGTTGGTCACATGGAACTGACCGGCGCGACCAGCTTCAGCAGCCACAGCTTCCTGAGCCTGGCGCTTGGTACCGATGAACAGCACCTTGCCGCCCTTGGCAACAGTGTCGACCACTTTGTCGTAGGCGACGCGGAACAGCTTCACGGTCTGCTGCAGGTCGATGATATGGATGCCGTTGCGGGCGCCAAAGATGTAAGGACGCATCTTGGGGTTCCAGCGGCGGGTCTGGTGACCGAAATGCACGCCGGTTTCCAGCATTTGCTTCATGCTGACATAAGCCATTGGGATTCCTCCAAAGGGTTAACTTCTTCCACCCATGCCCTGACCCTGCAACCCGATGTGCGCCCACAAGCGGACGAACTGTCCTTGGACGCAAAAAATGGACGACGCAACACGCGCCGTCCCACCGGGCACCCCGGGCCGCTGCCTTTGGGTGTGCTTGATGGAAAGGTGGTCAATACACCATCAGTTTGCGAATAGCAAGCACTGATGCGGAAATTCCCGCACAAAACACTGCTGGAGACACAAAGGGGAACCCGTAAACCGGATCCCCCTCTTGTCGCAAAATCAGTTTCCAATACACATAGTTACAAGAACTGAAGGCTGTCACGGCTTGGCATCTGACTCATGCCTTGCCATAAAATTGCGTTAACGGCTCAAATCCCGCGTCATTTCAGGCTGTGCCTCAACCAGGCCCTTTCCAGCGTAAATCACCAGCACGTCATCACTCTTTACGCGCACAAGATCCGGGTGGGCGTCAAAAAAAGCTCTGGCCTTCTCAAATTCGCTACGCGACACACCACCGCCGCCACCAGCCAGATAGGCCGTACCAGCATAAGGCGAAATAATCACCACGCTGTCGTTGAGCGGGCCTTGCATGCGGCTTATGTCGGCGGC
>QKDT01000174.1 GCA_003251995.1 Desulfovibrio desulfuricans | reverse complement strand
CTGGTACGCGCCAATGGAGCGCCGCCCAGCGTCCAGGTCTCTGCCGCCACAGCCACGTTCAGCGATCTTTGGCTGGTGCTGCGCGGGCAGGATATCTCGCGGGTTGAGCGCATTGCGGTTTTGCGTCTTAACAAGACGGACTGGCGCAGGCTCCTGCCTGTATTTTTGCAACGTCAGGCAACTGCCTTTGTTCTGGAACAGCAGGCTCTTGCCTCAACGGCTACTGCTGGCGGGCTCAAACAAGCCTACCTGCGTATAGCTGCGGCCCTTGCTGGCGAGGGCGTGCGGTATACTGCTGCCGACTGGAAGGATGGTGAATACCTGGCTGTGCCTGTAAGCCAGGCGATGGATACGCCACAAGGACTTTTTATCAGTCTCAATGATGGGCCGCTACTGCGGCTTGACCTGTCAAATCCCTGACTTTTCAGCATCGCAAAGCGCTTCCGCAAAGGCGGGTCGCACGCATATGTGGCTCCTGGTGCGGCAGCGCTGTATATCCGCCAGATCGACAGCTATTATTATTCCCCTGCAATATACAGCCCCGCGAGGCCCGTTGCCGTAGCAACGTCCCCCACGGGGCTGACGGATATGCTGGTATAGAGTCTATTTCAACCGTCGCGTCCAGTCGGTCATGGCCTGCATGAGGGCCGCCGTCTGGTTGGCGAGGGCTTCGTCCTGCACATCGCCGTTATCAGCGAAGGCGGGGGTAAAAGCATTGGAGAAAAGTTCCGGCTTGTTCAGCATGTGCAGGTTCAGATACACGCACACCTGACGCAAATGGTACTGCGCGCGCGATGTGCCCATGCCGCCACCAGCGCCCACGATGCAAGCGGTTTTGTCGGCAAGGGGGGCGAGATCCGGTTCGCGCGACAGCCAGTCGAGCGCATTTTTCAGGGCTGGAGCGAGGGAATAGTTATATTCTGGGCAGGCCAGAACCAGCCCGTCAGCAGCGCTGACCAGATCAATAAGACGCTGTGCCGCCGCGGGTTTTTCCATATCTGCATTATAAAACGGCAAAGCCGAGATATCTGCGATTTCAAGACTCACACCTTGCGGAAGGTGCGCCGCGCAGCAACGCAAAAGACCTGTATTGCGCGAGGCTTTACGCAAACTGCCCGATATGCCGACAAAGGTAATATTTGCCATAACTGCTCCTTTTTAGGCTGCTTAGATACAAGTAGTTTACTGCGTTTTTATACGAAAGCCCACACCCCGGTTCTGCCCCAATCTGGCACTAGGGAATTACCTATGCTTTCAACTTGTCCAGAGTTCTACTTTCAAATTTTGCTTTGTTTATGACCACGCGCTCGTGGGTACCCTCACCAATCAACCCGGATTCATCATAGGCGGAAACGGTAAAGCTCAGCCCTTTTCCGTTGGCGGAAACAGCGGTCAGCTCTGCGCTAAAGCATACCTTCATGCCAAGCGGAGTGGCGGCAACATGGCTGACGCTGATGCCGGTTCCCACGGTGGTTTGCCCGTCTTCCAGATGCGGCTGCACCACATCCACGGCAGTGCCTTCCATCCAGGCCACCATCATGGCTGTAGAGAACACGCTGACCTTGCCGCTGCCCACCGTGCTTGCCAGCATAGCCTCTGTAACCGTGGTTTCTGACGTGCCGCTCAAGCCTGGTATAAGGGGATTGCTCATTGTCAGCCTCGCTGGCGTTTAAATTTTTTGCGTATAAGGGTAGTTATGGCAATAGCCATACTCATTACATCCCTACTGGCAACAGTAAAGAACTTGCTGCTCTCTTTCAACAAGTTCACCCCGCAGCCATGTTGCACGCGGGCTCCGACACGCTCTCGCAAAAAAATCTCGACCATCCGACATAAGTTTGGCATTATTACAAAAACCTTGCACGTGATCTTTTTTTACCGAGGGTACCTTTCAGCGGCAACGCCCGGCCACAAGCCCCGCTGTAACACCTGCCGGCGTCCATCGGCCCACAAGGCCGCCTTAAAGATCCCGTTTTCAAGTCAGAGCTTCTGCGCTCGCAAGAGCGTGGTCTATGACCTTTGCCACATTTTTTGTGCGCAAAGCCTTTTTTGTCACCCTTTTTTCTGAGGAGTCCGTGTTTTATGAAGGGCTTTCTGCGTTGGACATGGGGCGCGGGCGGAGCGTTGACCACATTGCCGCAACTTGCAGCGGCGGCATCTTATAAAGCGGAATACAAACTCAGCGTTGTACCCGGCGCCACCTCTGGCTGGGGCCTTACCGCTGCCCGCTTTGCCGAACTGGTACACGAGCGCACCAACGGGCGCATCAACATCAAGGTTTACCCCTCCAGCCAGTTGCTGGCAGGCAAGCAGACCTCCGAATTTCTTATGCTGCGCAACGGCGCCATTGATTTTGCGCTGGCCTCGCCCATCAACTGGTCACCCCAGATCAAGGAACTGAACCTCACCGCCCTGCCCTTTTTTATGGCGACGCAGCCCGACCGCTACAAAGCCATAGACGCCGTCACCTCTGGCAAATCTGGCAAAATGATGATTGCCGCCGTTGAAGGCAAGGGCGTAAAAATCATTGGGTGGGGCGAAAACGGTTACCGCGAAATGACCACCAGCAAAGGGCCCATCTCCAAGCCCGAAGACATGGAAGGGATGAAAATCCGCGTGGTGGGCAGCCCCATATTTATTGATACCTTCCGCGCGCTTGGTGCAAACCCCGTTAATATGAACTGGGCCGAAGCCACCACCGGTTTTCAGCAAGGCGTTGTGGATGGGCAGGAAAACCCAACCAACGGCATCAATATTCCCCTGAAGATATGGGATTACCACAAGTTCTTGTGCGATTGGCACTATGTCATTGATCCATTGATGCTCGGCGTGAACCCCAACGTATGGAAGAGCTTTTCGCCCGAAGACCAGAAGATACTGCTTGCCTGCGCTAAGGAGATGGAACTCTACGGCAAGGCTCTTTCGCGCCTGGGCATGGATGACGGTGGGTCAAAGGCCTATCTTGAAAAGATCGGCAAACTCCCCGAAGTTACCGATCCTTACGCCTGCCTCGAACAGCATGGCATGACCGTGACGCGCCTTACCCCTGAGCAGCTTGCCCAGTTCTTCAAGGCCACGCAGCCCGTGCGCGATGCATGGACAGCAAAGATCGGCCCCGATTTGGTTAAAGCGGCAGAGCAGGACATGGCTGCTGCAAAATAGCATTACATCAGCCCCCTTTTGCAATCACAGGCGCAAGAGGGGGCTTTTTCAGGGATGGGCAAGCACATGTGGAGTTTGTTGGACAAGCGGTTTGAGGATTTTCTGGGATCATTCATGCTGGCTGTAATGGCAGCCATTGCCTTTATCAATGTGGTAGTACGC
>QKDT01000361.1 GCA_003251995.1 Desulfovibrio desulfuricans | reverse complement strand
ATATTTGGCGCAGAAGGCCCAGCAGCGTTACGAGTGCTTGGCATGCCAGCACCGGTATCTCTGGTTTCGTCCCTGCGTCGGGTACGGCGCGTGGTTATACCGTTTGCGGTTATTCGCACAGGGCAGTCTTTAACCGATTTTATGGGTGACTGTTGTTACGACAGAGGCCGATATTTTAAGACAGGCCGGGCATGGTTGTATGCCTGGCCTGTCTGCATTTGTTTTGGCGAAGTTAGAGGCAGTGGGCGGTTGCACAAGACCGTCAGCATGGGCTGGGATGAGCCATGCGGCACTAACTGCGCCAGTGATGAGACGAATAGTCATAGCAAGAAGATTGAACCGAATCTGATGGAGAATAACAGCTACGTGATGTCGCACTGAAAAACGACTGGTGTGGCAAGCTGAAACTGAGGGGAAGAACCGCGCGCTTAGCTGAAAGAAAAACCCGAAAGGCAGCCCGCCAAAGACGCTGTTTGGATTCACATGCCGAGTGCCTAGTTGCGAACCCTTGCGCCAAGAGGATTGGCAGAGCAGCTATACACCGTGCCTGGTGCAGATATTTAAAAATTTGTCGTGTCATGCCAGCGGCTACACCCGCCAGCACAGCAACAATGTCAGTTTTGCTTTGCCTTCGTTACGCACGGGGTCAGCAACAAGTACCGAAAAGGCATGCGAAGGTGCGCACAAACGCAGTAACAAGACGTAATGCGAAGGCCCCTTGGCAAGACAAGCAGCTCAGATCACAGCCCATACAAGACAGTTGGCAGAAAAATTGCCCCGCAGCGTCATTGGGCTGCAAAAATGCTGTGACGGGCTATTTGCTCAAAGGCATTTGGCGCACGCGGCGGCTGGAGCGCAAAAACAGTTCTTCAACAATGACCTTTTCATAATCAGGGGCCAAAGCAAGATCAGTATGCAGCGCGCTGCACAGCATGCCTTCAAGCTGCTGGGTTTCTTCCCAAATTTCAAGCAGTTCGTCATCCGCCATTGTTTTGACACGTTCTGCAAAAGGCTGTTCATCAAGAAAGGGAATACAGGAACCCATAGTGTTCTCCTACTGAGGTGCAAGCATAAAGGCGCGCATGCAATCGAGCGCCAACAGCGTTTGCGCCATTTGGGCGCAGCCCTGAGGGCCAGGGTGCAGCCCATCGCTCAGATCGTCCATATAGACGGCGTTGGTTTTCAAAAGTTCATGTACATGGGCAAAGGCTATGCCGCGCTGGGCGCACATATCTTTTTGTAGTGCGCACAGTTGCGCGATACGTGCGTTTGCCTCTGCCGCCTTTACAGGCGGTGGGCTGATGACCAGCGTGGGGGCCGTTGCTGCCGCCTCATCCAGCAGAGGTAGCAGCCGTTGTGCCGCCAATGCCGGGTCTGCGGGTTGACCGCCGCCGGGGGCGACCACATCCACCACACCAACACAAAATACAAGGTGTGGTTTCATGCCGGGTATAAGCCTGATTTCCAGCTCATTTCGCCAGCGGGAGGCAACATCAGCCGTGCCGTGCCGCCGGGCCCCAAGATTATAAAATGTTGCACGCGGAATGGGGCAAAGCCCTGCCTCTTGCGCAAGCACCACCAATCTGCTTACCCAACCGCCCGGCATAAGGCAATCATTAACGCCTTGCGTCAGCGAATCGCCAAAAAAGAACCAAGCGGGTGTAGTGTGCGTCATCTTGCAACTCTGGATACGACTGACCATCTGCAAATATCTGCGCTGTCTTAAGCAGGCCTATGCGTTGGCGTAGCACTTCTGGTGTTCCCATGGATTCAAGCACAGCCATGCAGAAAACCAGAGGGGATAGATAACCGTTACTCCAGTCTGCCACAAATGTCACGGCTTGCACTTGCCCCGTTGCATTGGTCTGTGGCTCCCAGTTGCGCAGCATCAAACGTATATCGGCAGTGCGGGGGCCTTTTTTAGTTTCACGGGTGAACATGCGCTCGGGCAATTCTGCAAATTCGGCAAAACAGCGTGCAGCAGCGGCGGTTTCTTCCTGTGTGGGCAGACGCAGGGTAAAGGCCTCGGCAATAGCCTGTTCTGTGCGGCGGCTTTTTTCCACAGGCTCCACCCGCAGCACGTTCATGCCGGGCGGCAGCATGGGGGCAATACGCGCTGCAACTTCTTCTGGCGACAGGTTTTTATGCAGGGTGAGGGCAAACCATTCTGCCTGGCTTTCCACACCCACGGGCAATGCGCGTCCAAAAGATAGCAGTGGCATGGGATGAAAACCCTGCGAGAATGCCAGCGGCATGGCGGCTCTGCGCAATGCCCGGTCGAGCACGGCCTGGAGTTCAAGCTGGCTCAGATACGCGCTGCCCCCAGCCTTGCTGTGCCACAAACGGTATTGGGCAGCCTTGACTGTAAGCTCTGCCGTGATTTTGGGGGGGCGGCTTGTCTGCGGGCGGCACACAAGGCGGCCTTCCGCGTCCAGGGTGGGCGCGTGGGCCATCTGATCGCGCTGCGGCAAAATAAGCCTGTTGCGGTGCAAGGGCTGACCGGGTTCGTCCGATTCCGTCGGGGCGGATGCGTGCTGCATGCGCGAAGGGCCAGCCTTGGTGTCACACGCGCCACATTGGCGGCACGCACCGTAGCGGCAGTCGTCGGTAATTTTTTCCGCCAGGGCGCGTTCACGTTCGCGCAGCAAAAATTCTTCAGATATGCCCGCCTCAAGGTGGCTCCAGGGCAGGGCCGCGCCGGGTTCACGCGGGCCGGTGCATTCCTGGGCGCTGATGCCGCATTCTTCAAGGGCTTCAAGCCAGGGCGGCAGAGAAAAATGCTCCATCCAGCTCGTAAACACGGCACCCTTGCGGTAGGCCTTTTCCACCACATTTGCCATGCGGCGGTCTGCGCGCGACAACACGCCCTCAAGGTGGCTCATGGCAGGTTCGTGCCAGCGCAGCTTAAGGAATTTTTGCCCCTTGAACTGCTGGCGCACCAGATTGACGCGGCGCTGAATTTCTTCCTGCCCGATCTGCGGTACCCACTGAAAGGGTGTGAACGGCTTGGGAACAAAGGGTGAAAGAGCCGCAGTGACCTGTAAGCGCGGCCCGCCGCGCCCTGCGGCGTCACGAACCTTGCGGCAAATATCCGCAATAGCCAGCAGGTCTTCGTCCGTTTCTGTGGGCAGACCGATCATAAAATAGAGCTTTACCAGCCGCCAGCCGTGCTCAAGCAGTTTTTGCGCGTGCAGCAGCAGGCCTTCTTCGGTAACGCCCTTGTTGATGACATCTCGCAGGCGCTGGCTGCCAGCCTCTGGCGCAAGGGTAACACCCGTGCGGCGCAGATCTGCCATGCGTTCGATGATCTCGTCGTCAATGGAACCAACGCGCAGCGAGGGCAGTGAAAGGCCGATCTGTTCGCGGGCGCAACGGTCAAGCACGCCAAAACTCAAGGTCTTGAGGGCAGAAAAATCGCCCGTGCTCAACGAAAGAAAAGAAATTTCATCAAAGCCAGTTTCGTTCAGGCATTTGGTCAACAGCTCGTTGATGTTGTCAAGCGAGCGTTCCCGCACCGGGCGGTAAACCATGCCTGCATGGCAAAAGCGGCAGCCGCGCGTACAGCCGCGCGCAATTTCGAGTGAAAGGCGGTTGTGTACCGCCCCCACAGGCACAACCTGCCGCGTGGGATAATCGGCATTATTAAGGTCTGCCACAATGCGCCTTGTGGGGCGCTGATAGTCTTCGCACAGGGGCTTGAGGGGGAAAACAGGTGCGCCATCGGCGTCAAATTCCTGCTCGAACAGCGAAGGTACATAAACGCCGGGGATGGTACGCGATTGCAGCATCATCTCTTGCCGCGTCCAGCCCTGATCCAGAGCTTTTTCAAGCATGCGCAGCACATCTGGCAGGCTTTCTTCGCCATCGCCCAGCACCATTATGTCCACAAAGGGCGTCAGCGGTTCCGCGCTCAGCAGAGCGCCGCCGCCGGCGATCACCAGCGGACATTCAGTGAGGCTTTGTGGCCTGTCTTCCGTGCGCAGGGGAATACCCGCCAGATCAAGCATGTAGAGTACATTGGTGTAGCAAAGCTCGTGCGTGATGGAAAAGCTCAGGCAGTGCGTGCTGCCAAGCGGCATATCAGATTCAAGCGTTGCCAGAGGTGTGTTATGGGCGCGCAGAATTTCCGCGGCTTCTTTTTCGGGCGCCATAACGCGCTCTGCCCACCAGCGCGGTTCGCTGTTGACAATATTGTAAAGAATCTTTTGCCCAAGGTAGGACATGCCCACATCATAGGTATCAGGAAAGGCCAATGCCACACGCAAGCGTACTTCTTCGGGGTTCTTACGGCAGGCGTTGTCCTCAATGCCCGCATAGCGGCTAGGTTTGGGCAATAGGGGCAGCAATGGGCGCATGTATATCCTTGTGTGGTTGGAGAAAAAGCGAAGGGGTGCAAAAAGGGCGGCGTTTTGCGCCGCCCCAAGACAGATGACAAACCCCTCTTATCGGGTCTTGCGCCACCATGACCGGCTAAGCCGCGGGCGCAAAGGGATTTGCAGTAGAGTACTTGTCTTATTACTTAATGAGGCCGCTGCCGGAACCGCCGAAGGGCTCGGAGCTGAACTGCATCTGACCAAGGCCACCAGCCACGGTAAGATTGGTGCAGGCTTCGATGTACTTGTCCTGCAGTTCTTTGGGAGTGTTAGCATAGCGGTAGAGGAAATTTTTTCCCTCAATGCTGCCTGTAAAATCAGGTTCAAAGGGATAGCCGTAGGGCAACAGCATCATCTGCACACCCTGCTGGGTGGGGACGGTCTGAAGGGTAGCCACCTCGTTAAGGCAGTCCTTGTCGGCGTCATACTTGCCGATGATCAGTTCGCCCGTCACCAGCTTCATCAAACGGATATCATAAGCCATGCTCAACTCCTCGGTAGTCGTTGGTTTTACCTAGGCACTGGCGCAGCGCATGTCAAGGTATTTTCTGTTGCCAACAGTCTTGAAATGACTACAGTACGGGCATGCAGAATTTTGACGCACCTATCAATTCAGACCCCAGAGCAGCAGCCAAAGTGCTGGAACCTGTATTGGGGCATGTTTTTACAAAGCCCGAACTGCTGGATCTTGCCCTGACCCACAGCTCGTGGGCAAACGAATGCGGTACGGGGCAAAACCATAACGAACGGCTTGAATTTTTGGGTGATGCAGTGCTTGAACTGTGTGTTTCGGCCCAGCTATTCAGGCGGTTTCCTGATGCGCGCGAAGGCGAGCTGACCAAGATGCGGGCGCACCTTGTGAGCACCGTGAGCCTTGCGGAACGGGCGCGAAAAATTGGCCTTGTTGATTTGCTGAAACTGGGAAGGGGAGAAGAAAGCCAGGGGGGGCGCAATCGCGACAGCGTATTGAGTGATGCGTTTGAAGCTGTGCTTGCCGCAGTGTATGAGGATGGCGGTTTTGCCGCTGCTCAGGCTGCTGTGGCGCGGCTTTTTGCAGACCGTTGGCCCACTGCCGCCAGTAAAACCATGCCCAAGGATTATAAAACCCGGCTTCAGGAGGCTTCGCAACAGCGATTTGGCGAAGCGCCGCTCTACACCCGTATGGGCAGCCAGGGGCCAGAGCATGCCAAAATTTTTGAAATCGTTTTGAGATTGCCCGACGGGACAGAATTTTCCGCCACGGGCAGTAGCTGCAAAAAAGCGGAACAAAACGCCGCCCAGCAAGCTCTTGTCGCTCTTGAATCTGCTGCCGTAAAACCAAAAAAGAACTAACAAACTCCCCAATATGCCGTCGCCGAGCGCGCGGTCATATTCGGGGTTGTCCCGGCCCGGGGGTACAACCCCCGGGCCTCCCATCTTTGGTCTACCACAGCCTAGTTTTTGATGGCCTAACCGCCGATAAGCTTCATGGCCATCTGCGGCAAGGAGTTGGCCTGTGACAACATGGCCACCGCAGACTGGGTAAGAATCTGGTTGCGGACAAAGGACGTCATTTCTGTTGCTACGTCCACGTCAGAAATACGGGATTCAGCAGCCTGGAGATTTTCAGCCTGAGTATTCAGGTTGGTGATGGTGTTTTCCAGGCGGTTCTGCATCGCGCCAAGGTGAGCGCGGATTTTATCCTTGGACACAATGGCCTGGGTGATGGCTTCAAGAGACTTCTGCGCAGCTTCCTGCGTAGAAACCGTGCCGCCGTCGCGCAGGGTGTTGGTCGTTGTGTCATAGGCCTGGTTGCCGATACCAAGGGCAGATGCAGTGGAAGTGCCGATGGTGATGTAGTAGTAGTCTTCGGCAGAATCGTTGCCCGTGCCAAAGTGTACCTTGAGCTTGCCGGTAGACGTCATGCCGCTGCCATCGTGCGTGTCGGAAGACAGCGTGCCGTTGAGCAGGTGGATGCCGTTAAAGTCGGTAGCATTGGCGATTCGGGTAATTTCCGAAGCCATGGCCTGGTACTCGGACTCAATCATCAGGCGCTGCGTGGAGTCATAGGTACCGGTGGAAGCTTGTTCCGCCAGTTCCTTCATGCGCGTGAGCTTTTCGTCGATGATACCCAGTGCGCCGTCGGCGGTCTGGATCATGGAGATAGCGTCATTCGCATTTCGCGCGCCCTGATGCAGGGTCGATATGTCGGCGCGTTGCAGTTCTCGAATTGCCAACCCGGCAGCATCATCAGCGGCGCTGTTGACGCGAAGACCAGATGACAAGCGCTCCATTGATTTACTCAATGCCGAGTAATGCGAATTTAAATTTCTGGCCGTGTTGTCGGCCATCATATTATGGTTAATGACCAAAGACATGGGACACCTCCTGGTGGTTACTAAGCTGTACTCGCCAGGATGCAATCCATGTGCCAATAAAAATAATTATTAAATTACAGATAGTTACAGACATTGTATTTTGAAGGGAAAAATTTTCCCCACTCAGAAGAGGAATTTTTGACAGTATATCAGGGCATCAGCACTGTCGGATTTTCCTGCCCAGCGGGCAAAATATGCTTCAAGCAGGCGACAGCTTGGTAGCCAAACCAGCGAAGTGAAAATGCCGCTGTGTGCAGGACAGGAATACCAGATTCAGGTCATGCAGAGCATTTCAGGTGCGAATCTGTTCAATGCCAGATTGATGCATTGTCAAAGCCGTACAGGGGGCAAAGAAAAACCAGAAACGGTGGGGTGGCTATGTGGGGTTACCCAACTAGGGACGTCACTAACAGTACCACACGCGTCCATCTGCAAAGCCTGGTGCTGGCAGCGGCCTTCAGGGGGCTGTGGGCGTGGATGGCGTCTCTTGGTCTTGTGACTTGAAGCGTCAGGCAGGTATGTGGACATGCGCTCTGGCGGGCGAAGCCTGGCTCATGTGATGCACTGATAATCGAAGGCTAGGAGCCGGTTGAAGGGTGACAGCATCGAATTGGACGCTGGTGATGCACCCTTGCTGCCGATGATATTAAAGTACGCAAAACCCCGGCCTGTTCTCAAAGGAGAGCAAGCCGGGGTTCTTGTTTACTTGAATCTGCCGGTTGGCGTACTAGTGCGGAATAATATTTGCCAAAAAGTCTTTGGCGCGCTGGGTTGCCGGGTTGTCAAAGAACTTGTCCTTGGAGGTGTCTTCAAGAATCTGACCACTTTCCATGAACAGAACGCGGTTGGCAACCTTGCGGGCAAAGCCCATCTCATGGGTCACAACCATCATGGTCATGCCGTCATAGGCCAGCTCAACCATAACATCCAGCACTTCGTTGATCATTTCAGGGTCAAGCGCAGATGTTGGTTCGTCAAAAAGCATGGCAACCGGGTCCATGCACAGGGCGCGTGCAATGGCAACGCGCTGCTGCTGCCCGCCAGAAAGCTGGGAGGGATACTTTTCCGTATGCTGTTCAAGGCCAACGCGTTTAAGCAGCATGCGGGCCTTTTCCAGGGATTCTTCACGGTTACGCTTAAGCACTTTTTCTTGCGCCAAAACAAGGTTGTGGATGATGTTGAGGTGCGGAAAAAGCTCAAAGTGCTGAAAAACCATGCCAACGTGGCTGCGCAAACGGGCCAAGTTGGTTTTTTTGCTGGTTACTTCTGTGTTATTCACAAAAATTTTGCCAGACTGCACAGGTTCCAGGCCGTTCACTGTCTTGATAAGCGTGGATTTTCCCGAACCGGAAGGCCCGCATACCACAACGACCTCGCCCTTGTGTATGCGTGTATTGCAGTGGCTCAGCACATTGAAATCGCCGTACCACTTGGATACGTTTTCCATAATAATCATGGCTTCGTCGGTGGGATTAATCATAGCTTAAGTCTCTTTTTTACCATGGTTACGGTGGCCGAAACGCAGAGGCAAACCACAAAATAGCCCGATCCTGCGATCAGCACCATATCGATTTCGTAGCCTGTCGTCTTGCCAATGTTGGAAGCGGTGCGGAAAAAATCTGCCAGGCCGATAATGTAAACGAGGGCCGTATCCTGAAAAAGAATCATGCCCTGGGTCAGCAGCAGGGGCGTCATAACGCGAAAAGCCTGCGGCAAGATAACATAGAATATGGTTTGTGACTTGGTCATGCCGAGTGCTAGAGAGGCAGAATACTGCCCACTGGAAACACTACGCATGCCCGCGCGCACGATTTCCGCATAATAGGCCGCCTCAAAGGCGGTAAAGGCCACTATGGCGGAAACAAGCCGGATATCTGTTTGAGGTGAAAGATTGAAAAACGAGCTGAGAAACTGCGGCACAATGAGGTAGAACCACAACAGCACCATCACAAGGGGGATAGAGCGGAAGCAGTTGACATAAGAAGCCGAAAGCCAGCGCATGGGGGCAT
>QKDT01000417.1 GCA_003251995.1 Desulfovibrio desulfuricans | reverse complement strand
CCACCACTGGCAGTTCGTACTCCTCCACGCCAGTGAGGCGCGCCAGGGGCGGCAGCTCGTTGCGCAGCCGGCAGCCAAAGCGCTGCACGTGCTCCTGTGTGCCTTGCACTTCCATGCGCACGCCTTCAGAGGTATTGCCCACAGTGCCAGAAAGCCCGCCTTCGGCGGCGAGTCTGTAAACAAAGGGGCGAAATCCCACACCCTGTACCTGCCCGGAAGCCACAAAGGCGCGTCTGACCATCGGTTGTTTGCTCATGCCGCAACATACCGCAAAGAGCAGAACGTGTCAGCAAGTTGGTCGAATGCGGCTGATGATCTGTGTTTGTACGCTTGCGAGGGGGCGGGCTTTTGGGTATTTTACTGGTTGCCTGCCGCCAATGTCATCCCGCCAGAGCGGCATCCAACCCGGCATATCCGGTAATCAGGAGCGTCTATGCCCCCCGTGCGTACCATCGGTTCCCGCATTCGTGGATTTCGCGAAGAGCGTGAAGTTGATTTGCAAACTCTTTCCCAAAATACGGGCCTAACAGAAGACTATCTTGAAAAGCTGGAATCTGACGCCATCTATCCCTGCATTGGCCCCCTGCAAAAGGTGGCCCGCGCCCTTGGCGTGCGTCTGGGTACGTTTTTGGACGATCAGTTTTCGCGCGACCCGGTGATCAGCAGCATCAATGGCGAGGGAGAGGCAGACGAAGCCCTGCACACAGGGCGTATCCCCCGTTCCAGCTATACCTATCGCGCGCTGGGCAAGGGCAAAAACGACCGCAACATGGAGCCCTTCCACATCCGCATTTTTCCTGACAGCGGCGAGCGCAAGACCACCTCGCATCAGGGCGAGGAATTTATCTGCGTGCTCAAGGGCGAGCTGTTGGTGGTCTATGGGCGTGAAACTCACGTGCTCAAGCCAGGCGAAACCATCTATTACAATTCCATTGTGCCCCACTACGTAGGGGCAGCGGGCGACGAACCTGTGGAATTTTTGGCTGTGACATACAATCCCTAGGGCAGATTCACTTTGAGGTGCTTGCGTGGGGGGCAAAACAACCGCGCCCTGCAAGCATTACGCGGCGAGTAGAGGACATGTTTTTGTTGATCTGCTCCGAGGCGCGACTCAAAGCCCTTCAGGCCGCACACCGTGCAGCATCGGCGTAATAGCCGCAACACGCCTTTGGAGGATGTATGGAAGAAAAAGTTCGTGAGCGTCAGGCGCAGTTTGAACTGCGCGAATGGACGTTGGGGCAGGTGCTCGACAATACA
This sequence comes from Desulfovibrio desulfuricans, assembly GCA_003251995.1. Lineage (GTDB taxonomy): Bacteria > Desulfobacterota > Desulfovibrionia > Desulfovibrionales > Desulfovibrionaceae > Desulfovibrio > Desulfovibrio desulfuricans_B. Next base: position 7,484 of record QKDT01000417.1, on the reverse strand, counting down.
GTTGCGCGCTTTCCCGATAATGAGGCCCTGGTTTACCCTGATCGCAACTATCGCCAGACCTGGAAAGAGTTTGGCGCTATGGTGGACGATTTTGCCAAGGGGCTGATGGCTCTTGGCGTGCAGAAAGGCGAAAAGGTGGCGGTATGGGCCACCAATGTGCCGTACTGGGTCGCCCTGCAGTTTGCCACGGCAAAAATTGGCGCGGTGCTGATCACGGTGAATACCAATTACCGTGAGCATGAGCTGCGCTATCTGCTTACCCATTCAGAGTGCGAAAATATTTTTCTTATCGACAGCGTACGCGACCACGACTACCTGGACACCCTCTACCGCATTGCGCCAGAGCTGCGCGTTCAGTCGCGCGATAGCTTTGTGTGCAAAAGCCTGCCGCATCTCAAGCGGGTGTGCTTTTTGGGGGCAGAAAAGCATCGGGGCATGTATTCCGTGCCGGAAATACTCTCCCTCTCCATCATGGTGGATGACGCGGAATACGCAGCCCGTCAGGCCCAGCTTGAGCCGTGGGATGTCATCAACATGCAGTATACCTCTGGCACCACGGGCTTTCCGCGCGGGGTTATGCTGACCCATGTGGGCGTGGGCTTGAACGGGTATTGGATTGGTCGCCACCAGAATTTCAGCCATGAAGACCGGGTGTGTCTGCCAGTGCCGTTGTTTCACTGTTTTGGCTGCGTGCTCGGCGTTTCTGCCGCGGTGAACCATGGTGCCACCATGGTTATTCTTGAGTCGTTCAATGCGCTCAAGGTACTTGCCGCGCTGGACAGTGAGCGCTGCACCGCAGTGTATGGCGTGCCCACCATGTTTCTGGCAGAGCTGGAGCATCCGTTGTTCAAGAGGTTTGACCTCTCACGCATGCGCACGGGCATCATGGCTGGCTCCGTCTGCCCCGAGCCGCTCATGCGCCGGGTGGTGGACGACATGAACATGAAGGAAATCACCATTTGTTACGGGCTTACGGAAGCCTCGCCGGTGATGACCCAGTCGGACATCCACGACCCGTTGCCCCTGCGGTGCGAAACCGTGGGCTGCGCCATGCCGGGTATTGAGGTGCGCGTGGGCGACCCCGAAACCTGCGAAGAACTGCCGCGCGGCGAGGTGGGCGAGATCCTCTGCCGCGGCTACAATGTCATGAAGGGCTACTACAATATGCCCGATGACACCGCCAAGGCCATCAACCCTGAAGGTTGGCTGCACTCCGGCGACCTGGGCGTTATGGATGAAGACGGCTATTTGCGCGTGACAGGTCGCATCAAGGATATGATCATCCGTGGCGGCGAAAATATCTATCCGCGTGAAGTCGAAGAGTTTCTTTTGGGTATGCCCGGCATTCTGGACGTACAGGTTGTGGCGGTTCCCAGCCGCAAGTACGGCGAGGAGGTTGCGGCCTTTATTATTCCGCGCCCTGGGGTGGAAGTTTTGCCGGAAGACGTGCGCGATTATTGTCGCGGCAAAGTCTCGTGGTTTAAAATACCTAAGTACATCAAAACGATTACTGGATTCCCACTTACTGCCATCGGTAAAATCCAAAAGTTCAAGCTGCGCGAAATGGCAGCGGAACTCTGGCCTGAACCGATGCAGCGGTGAGCATGCTTGGGCGCGTTCCGCGTACTGCGGGGCGCGCCTGACCATCTTTTGAGGTGTGCCAGAAGGAGAGGTTCTATGCTTCTCAATGCTGTCATGTGCGTCTGGAACGAAGAGGACGTGATCGCCGCCACAGTCAGGCATGCTTTTGCCCAGGGCTGCTCTTCAGTATATATTGTGGATAATGGCAGCGAGGATGGCACTGTTGCCGCAGCCCTTGAAGCCGGGGCGGTGCTGGCGGCCTCTTTTGATAGCAAATTTTTTAATGAAGACCTCAAAGTAACCTACCTCAACGAAGTCGTGCGGCGCTGGAACGCAGCGCATAATCCCGAACTCGTGTGGTGGCTGTTTGCCGATGCCGACGAATTCCCAGCCATTGACTGCGGGGTGCGCATCATAGACTTTTTGTCTACGCTTGATCCCGTTGTGCGCGGCGTACACGGGCATCTGTATGACCATTTGCCCACCCACCAACCCTACCTTGGGCCGGGGCGACACCCCGCGGATTTTATGCCCCTGTGCGGAAACGCCGGTGGCGGCAAGGTGCCGCTGCTGCGCTATGACAGGGGGCACGCGCACCTTTGGTCCATAGGCGGCGCTCACGATGTTGTGACCCACGGCGAACCGCTGCCCGTGGTGCAAAATGCCCTGCGTATCCATCACTTCCCACACAGAAACCCCGAAAATACCTGCGCCAGGCTGAAAAAACTGGTTTTCCGCAACGACGACGGCACCAGCCGCGCTGATTGGCACAACAATTTTCTCAAACAGGTTGGTACGGATTTTTCGCAATACAATTCCAGGTTTGAGGAATTGAAGCGAATGTACAGCGGCAATTTGGGCAAGCAACTATTGTGCGCCTCGCCGGGATATGACTTTCGTAATCTTGTGCGCTGGTATGATACGTATGATGATTCCGGGTTTGCAGCGCCGCCTTTTGAGCGAAGCATCTGCCTGGCTGTGTACTATTTCTTTATGGAAGAGTATGACATTGCCCTGTGCAGGTTTAAAGATGCACTTGACCTTTGTCAGGATTCAGATACGGCTCTGCGTATCGCGGTAAAGATGGCTGAATGCCTGGCGCGATCTGCCCCGGATGAAGCGCGAGGGCTGCTTATGTCCTTGGTGCGGCAGAACAACCGGGCAATTAATGAATATATCAATGCCAGTTGCGGGTATATTCTTGCGGGTCAAAATGCACCTTCACCCCGCAAGCCTGAAACAACCGCCAGAATTGGCGTTTGCCAGAGCGTTTTTCCCGCGGGCGTCGAGCAGGGCTATGCCTCCATGGCTGCCGACATAGCCGACAATCTGTGTGCTTTTTTCTCATGATCGGGCGCAAGCCCTTCACAACATAAATCAGGTCAAACAGCTTTATGAGCAATCAAGATTTTTCGTTGGATGCAGAATCTCCCCTGTCCATGTCTGCCACCCCAGAGGTCGGCTTGCCAGAATCTACGCCTGCCACCGCATCTGGAGCAGAGCATGCGGCTGCATCGGCAACCAGCCCCGCGCCCCAGTCTTGTGCATGCCCCCTTGCGCAGGTTCCGGCTAAGGTGTGGAAGGATGTGCTGCGGCGTCCATTTAGCAAGCGGCACCCAATTCTTTTTTGGGGTTTCATACTGCTGTTGCTGCTCGGTGTTGGCGTATTGGGCGCAGCCATTGGCAGCAACGGTTTTGTAAGCGGTCAGCGCATGGCATTGGTGAGTGTTTCCGGCCCCATAATGGACCCGGAACCAACACTTGAATGGATACGCAAGGTTGAGCGCGACCCCGTGATCGCGGGCGTGTTGCTGCGCGTGGATTCGCCTGGCGGCGGGGCAGCGGCATCGCAGGAAATTTATAGCGCCCTGCGTGAGCTGGGCAGAAAAAAGCCCGTGGCTGTCAGCATGGGTTCCATGGCTGCCTCTGGCGGGTTAATGGTCAGCATGGCGGGAGCGCGCGTGTTTGCCAATGCCTCCACAGTTACCGGCTCCATCGGTGTTAGAATGGATATCCCGCAGTTACAGGGGCTTATGGGTAAAATTGGCGTGGGGCAAGAAACCATCACCACCGCGCCCTTTAAGGACGCCGGTTCGTACATGCGCCCCTTGAGTGCCGAGCAGCGTGATTATTTCAAAAAAGTGCTGGAGGACATGCATCAGCAGTTTGTGGATATCGTGGCTGATGGTCGGCACATGGAGCGCGCCCGGGCTGCCGCCCTTGCCAGCGGCAAGATCTTTACAGGAAGGGAAGCCGTGCAGCTTGGTTTGGTGGACGAACTGGGCGGGCAGCAAACTGCCCTGGCCTGGCTTTCAGAGCAGTGCGGCGTGCCGGTGGAGCGCAAACTTGTGGTTCGCCCCAAGGAGGGCGGCTGGCTGCCGCGCAGCCTTAAAACCATGCTGGGCGTGGATTTGAGTGCTTTGGGCAGTCTTTCTTCCAGCAGCCCGGTGTTTCTTTACCAGTTTTAGCAGTTCTGCCATACGCTGGGTACAGCAGTCAGCAGGAATGTTAAAAATTAAAAAGTAATTAAAATAGCGTATTACAATAATATTGGGCGGCTGTTCTAGACAGCCGCCCTTCCTTGTGCGAATGTTTGGCCCGAAAAAAGCCCCGCGCATCGCGCGGATGTTTTAAGGAGCTTTGTCAATGAAATACGCGCTGTTGGGTTCATTGTTGGCCTGTGCGTTGTTGGCGGGCCTGTGCGGATCGGCTGCTGCTGCGGAAAAGAAATTTAACCATTTCAGCATAGACATGCCTGCCAAATGCACGGCTACGGAAAAAGAGGGCATTGTCACCGTTTCATGTGGGCAGGAGTCATTCTTCTCCATAGGTATTTTTACCAAGGCCGAGGCCGGTAACCTGACCCTCAAGCAGTTTGCCGAAAAGCAGTCTGCCAGGCTTAAAGGCACTGCGCCAACAAAGGCTGATGATGGCGGCGGTTGGGCATTTCAGGCCATGTCCGGCAGGATCATGACCCACGCAGACGTGTCCTCCGAGGGTAATCTGACCCTGCTTTTTATTAGTGATGAGAGTGACAACGATTGGCCTGATGCCCTGCAGAAAGCCTATGACTCCCTGCACGGCTCAGACGAAGCCGCGGATGCCCTGATTCAGAAATCGCTTTTTGAGCGGGAATAACCCTCGTCAGAAGCAACATGCAGTGAACACTTATTTAGACTAAGCCCCGCTGGTATTTCTGCGGGGCTTAGTTGTATCATCTTCTTCGCGCTCTCCGATGGTGCAGTTGCCAGTGGCTACCTTGTTGCGACCACTGTTTTTTGCCGCGTACAGGGCTTTATCTGCCACGCGGATAAGTTCTTCGCAGGCAGCGCACCCAAAACGGGCGTTAGTGGAGCTGATAACGGCAACGCCAATGCTGACGGTCACATATCCGGGGGCGTAGTGGCAATGGGGGATGCGCAGAGAGCATACGGCCTCGCGCACGCGCTCTGCAACGCTGGTGGCGCCTTTTTTGTCGGTATGGGGCATGATGATGGCAAATTCCTCGCCGCCATAACGAAAAAGTTCGTCCCCTGGCCTGTACAGTGCCGTGCCCATGGCCTTTGCCACCCCGGCAAGGCAGGCATCGCCAGCCAGGTGCCCGTAGGCATCGTTGAACAGCTTGAAATGATCCACATCAACCATGCCCACGCACATTTCACCACCCTCACGCGCAAGAAGAGCCATTTCTTTTTGCAACGCTTCGTCAAAATGGCGGCGGTTGAAAACGCCCGTCAGGTAGTCTTTAAGATTCATTTCTTCCAGTTGACGGTTGGCGGCTTCCAGCCGGCGTTCCAGCCCCTTGCGCAAGCTTATGTCGCGTAGCGAAACGCAGATGGAGCGGATGTCGCCGCAGGCATCTGGCAAACCGACAATGGACATGACGTAGTCCTTGCCGCCTCTGATAATCTCCTGTTCTGGAATCAGGCCGCCAGCGTCCAGTGTGCTGAAAGCCCCTGCCACCTCTTCAGTCGAAGGAATGCCCGTTTCGTACACGCTTGTGTGTATCAGGGCGTTGGTGGGCTTGCCCGTAACACGTGAGTATTGTTCGTTAACCGCCAGCAGGCGGGCATCCCTGTCTATAATGCAGTGCGCCATAAAACCGCGCGCAAAAACAGCCTCAAAAACGGGAGGGATGTCGTTGTGCATTTCTACAGAGCCGATGCAGAATTCCTCCCCCTCAAAGCCCATGAGGTCTGCTTGGGCGTTGTACGTGGGGGTTATGTTCAGGCTTGTGATGGTGTGGGTGCCCTTGGGGCAAACATAGCGTATGGAGCAATTGGTAAGGGCCCTGCCACCAGAGCCAAGAGCAATGGCGCTGCGCAGCATGAGGGCATCGTTGGGATGCATGCACTGGATCAGCGGCACGCCCACAAGCGCCCCAATGGGCACTTCAAGCAATCGTTCTTTGGCGGCATCTACTTGGAGGTAGTTCAGCTCAGGGTCAACACTCCACCGAATAGTTTTGATGGTCTTTGCCCTCAACATGGCTCCCCCTCTTTGTCGGCAATGGGATGATCTTGCAGGAGTGCTTACCGCTGCGGATCTCAATGGCGGCAAAGATTTTGTCAGTTTATTAGAAAGAATACACGGAAAATGCTTTTATTTCCATACATTCCAGGAGGAAAAGCCGCTGGCTGCGAAATATCGAAAGGCCAAATTGTTTGTTTTTGTCAGGATGATGATTTTATACGTGAATAGACCAAAATATGCGAAAATAGCGGAAAACAGAACTTTTACGAAGAAGAAAAATCCGGCATAAATGTGACCTTGTCACACTAATGCCGTACTTCAAGAGCTTGCGTTTTATCGATGGGTTGGCAACTAGTGCCCGGAGTAATCCAGAACATTGTTCAATGGGGCGCTATGGCTTTCTAAACGCCCTTGCGTGAACAAATGGCGGAAAAGCCGCCAACCTTCAAGGTCAAGCACGTCCAGCTTTCCCTTGTGCTCTGGTCGCAAGTGCGCAGCAAGCGCAGCCAGCACTTCGTCCACAGGAAAATACACGCCCTCAAAAGAAATACGGGCCATATCGCCATCACGTTCAAGCACTGGTATGTCGTCTTCGTCCGGTATGGCATCGGCACAGGCCTGTTCCAGATCTGCGTAGAAAGCGGCATCTACAGGATACACATGCCCGTAAACCTTAAGCAGCGGATCTCGGCTCATGGTTTAGCCGCCGTGTCTTCAGGCGCGGGGGTAGCTGACGTGGCAGGCAACGATGAAGGGGTAGTACCTGTTGCGGGCACAAGGCAAAGCTGCTTTTCTCTGGCGGCGGCAAGCCCCTCGCAGTCGCCAAGGGCGCAGGCTGCGACAAGGTCTTCGCACATGCCGGGAGTGTTGCTGCGCAGCATGCGCAACGCACCGCGCGCCCGAAACAGCCTGACTTTGTCAGAAGTGTGGGGAAATGTCTCTGCCGTGCCTTCCAGCGCAGCGCTCAGGTCGTCCTCTGCAAGGGCCAGTTGTTGCAGCCGCCAGTGGGCCAGGGCGCGTATGTACCGTGCGCGGGCAAAATCGGGGGCAAGTTCCAGTGCTGCTGTGCAAGCGCCAATGCTGCGCTGTGGCATGCCAGCCTGGAGCAGGGCTTCGCCCAGCACTAGCTGGGTTGCAGCGCTTTGGGGCAGACTGGCGGCTGCGTCCTCCAGTGTGCTGAGGGCATCGGTTGATGTAAGCCAGCCCTCGGGTGAGAGCCGCAGGGTATCTTGCACGGCAATGGCTGCTGCCAGGGGTTTTTCCAACGCATCGGCTTTTTGTTGCACCGCTTGCCGTGCGGCCTCCTGAGCGGCCTCGCCAGGGAGGGCCTGCGGTGGGTGCTGGGCTAACTGCCCCGGTTGCGTTGCCTTGGCAATATACCACGTGCCGCCTGAGCCGGGGGGGATATTCTCTGGCCTCGAATCTGAAAG
>QKDT01000014.1 GCA_003251995.1 Desulfovibrio desulfuricans | reverse complement strand
CCGCGCAACGGCTGCAAGGCAGTGTCACCTCGCCTTCAAGCGTGCCGCGCACAAGCCAGCCACCGTCCATGGGTAAAACCAGAATGCGCGCGCAAAGCGGCTTGCTTACACGGCAATCCATATGGAATTCTTCCATAGGCTCCTGCCAGATGGCGGGATCGTCCAGGGTGTATTCCTTGCCCTCGGGGGGGAGATCATTGAGAGAAATGCGATAGTTCTGCATGCGATACCTCGAAAGTCGGACTTCATACCTTTGCTGGTCAATCATGTCAATACATATTGTCATGCGGCGTAGCAAGCCCCTCTGCGGCGCATACCTGACGGGTTACCTCGGCAAGAATGTTGTCGTTTTCCGGCCCAGACAGGCGTGAGCCTGTAAGATACAGGGTCAGAACAAGCGGTCTGGCGGTATTTGAAGCCAGCTCCGCGGGATTGCCTGAGCTTGAGGCAGGCGGCAACAGCACACCCACATCGTTGGCGGTGCCGTTATTGCCTCCGCCACTTTTATGCGCAGTACGCCAGCCTTTTGGAGCACCAGTGGGTATACGTCCGGTCCCTGTTGCGCAGCCGAGCATCCAATCAGTCAGTTGTATCTTTGCAGAGTTGGGCAGCAACCGACCGCAGATAAGCTCTTCCAGAGTGCCGCACATGGCGAGGGGCGTGGTTGTGTCGCGCTCATCACCAGGGATGGCTGCGTTGAGTGCCACTTCCCAACGGTCAAGGCGAAAGGCCGTATCGCCCATGCTTGCGGCAATGGACGTAAGCCCTTGCGGGCCGCCCAAATATGTTAGAATAAGATTAGCAGCCGTGTTGTCGCTGTGCTGGAGCATGGCAGCGCACAGTTGGGCCAAGGTCATGCCGTCTTTGATATGTTTTTTGGTAACTGGCGACCATGGCTGAAGATCGCTTTGGGCAAAACGGATTTTTTGACCAAGCATCTCCGGCTTGTCCCGCAGCATGGCTGCCGCAGCAAGCACTTTAAATGTGCTGCACAGGGGAAAGCGCTCGTTCCCCCTGTAGGAGAAGCTCTTATTGCTTTTGTGAAGCCGAGCTGCAACGCCCAGCCTGCCGCCGCTTGAGGTCTCAAGCTTCGCCAGGGTTTTTTTCAGGGCATCTGCATTGGCTATGGCAAGGGGGGCTGCGTCAACAGTGGTGCCATTTGTGAGATCTGCCCCGTGCGCAATCCCCAGCGCTGGCACCAGCGTTGCCCCCAGTATCGCAATGGGCAGCGCGCACAGCCCAGCAAGAACATAGCGGCGCGAACAGTTGCAATGCGAGTGCATCGGCCCTCCGTAAAATGTGCGTGGAGTCCCTCGTGTTATCTAAACGCGACCGCTGAGCAACAGGGCCGAGGCCAGCCCCACAAACACGCAGCCCGCAATGCGCTGCATCATGATTTGCCCGCGCTGCGAACGGTTGAACCACACTGCCAGGCGACCACCAAGAGCGGCTACAGTCCAAAACACCACAATGGTCGCCAGCATGAAAAGGGCACCGAGGCTCACCACCTGCAAGGCCACGCTGCCACGCGTCGGGTCGCAGAACTGCGGCAGAAAAGCCAGAAAGAACAGTGAAACCTTGGGATTGGTGACGTTCATGACTATGCCACGGCGGTAGAGCACCATGTAGCCGGGAAAGTTGGCGCTGGTGACGCCCTTGTCATTGGTGGTCTTGCCCGAAACATCCGTGGTGGATGCCCCGGCCCTGAACGAAAGCCAGGCCAGCCACAGCAGATAGCCAGCACCAGCGGTTTTAAGCAGGGTGAAGGCCAGGGCCGAGGTTTGAAAAATGGCGGCAACGCCCAACGCCACAGCGGTAGTGTGTACGCACAGGCCTGTTACCAGCCCCATAGTGGTGACTATGCCCGCGCCCACGCCAAAAAGGGCAGACTGGGTGAGTACAAAGATATTGTCTGGCCCAGGGGCAATGCCCAACAGAAGAGAGGCGGCAAAAAAGGCCATCATCGCATCAGGTGTCAGCATGAAACAATCTCTCCAGTCAGCAAAAATTCTAGTTTGAGGGCTCGCGGGCGTGATTTGACTGCCAGCTCAAACCGCAGGGCGTCGCTTTTGCAATCGCAGGCCCGACTGCCAAGCAGCTCTACGGGGCGTCGCCCTTGAGTATAGCGCGCACCGCCAGGAACCTGCCCGTTGTGCTGGCGCAGGCGTCGCTCCATATTAGTGGTGATGCCGCAATAAAGCGTGCCGTCAGCGCACTCCAGCAAATAAACACGCCACGTGGAATCACTCATGGCCCTGCAACCGGGTGGCTAGTGAAAAGCTCCGGCAAACCATGCCGTCAGCAAAAAAGAAACAGCCCAGTTGCCAATGCGCCAGGGCCAGGGGTTGGGCAGGCGGCCTGTGCTGAATTGGCGCAAATCGCGTACCACGCCCAAGGCTGCACCTATAATATGGAAGAAAACAAACCCGATGCCCGCAAGAAAGCCAAACTGCGCAAGGCAGACCATAAATATGGCAAAGGTGATGGCAGGGGCCATGCAGCCATTCTGGTCGTTTCCGCCCATCCAAACGCGACCAAGGTTCATTCCGCCCATGCCGCCGGCTTGACCGAAGGTTCCGCGGTAGAAGAATCGGCTGCGGTATTGCTGGCGTCCTGAGCCGGGCTGCCCCGAACCCATGCCAGATCCGTCATTATAGGGGCCAAATCCTGAGGCATTGCTCCAATCGTCTTCCTGTGGTCTACGCGTGCTTTGCCCAGCATCGTGATCGTCTTGGTGCCCGTGCAGAACTTCCACATCAACCACGCGCGGTGCGCTCGCCTTGTCCGCATCGCCTTGGGGCAGTGCAGCCTGCTTGGAGGTATCGGAATGGTCGTTGTGCGAATCGTTTGGGGAAACAGTCATGCAAAATCTCCTCGCTGACGCATAAACCGGGCTGGCGGCCTGCCCAACGTCTGTAGTGTTTGTGCCTTCTGGCAGCTACGGCGTCAAGAGGCGGCCTTGCCAACGACCAGTGCTGGTACTACTGTCAGGCCGAGTAACACCGGAATCAACGCCGGAAGCAAAGGAGACATTTATGAAAAAGTTTGGTTCTGCAATCCTTCTGGTCGCAGCAATGATACTGGGTTCGGGAATAAGCGGCACTGTGTTGGCGGCTCCCGCCAAAAGCGCCGAGCAAACTTTGGATGATGCGTGGACTGCATATAATATCGGTCAGTATAATAAGGTAGTGCAGTTGGTGCAGCCCCTGGCTAGCGAAGGCAACCCCCGCGCGCAGGTACTGCTTGGGCGTTGCTACGAAAACGGCGTGGGCGTAGCACAGGATATGGAAACCGCCGCAAAATGGTTCCGCATTGCGGCTGAACAAAACTACGCCGAGGCCCAGGTGCAGTTGGGCTATTTGTACGAACTGGGCGCGGGCGTTCCTAAAAACGATGCCGCGGTGGCGGATTTGATGACGCGCGCCGCCAATGCGGGCAACGCAGAGGCCCAGTTTAACCTTGCGCTTTATTACAGCCAGGGACGTTATGGGTTTGCCAAGGATCAGGATCAGGCCTTTGGCTGGGCCAAGCGCTCTGCCGATCAGGGCTTTGCACAGGCGCAGCGCTATGTGGGCGCATGCTATGAATACGGCGTAGGCGTGAGTGAAAATCCCTCTGAAGCTGCCGCATGGTACAGCAAGGCTGCTGCACAGGGGCTGGAAAAAGAAGGTAATATATTCAACACTGAACGCGTTTATACAATGCCATAAACGATAAAAATTCTTATCGCGACACTGATGCCCCCGAGCTGTTTGGTTCGGGGGCATCTTGTTTTTGATAAAACACACACACTAATAGCAAACCCCGTTGCCATATGTGCCAGAATTGTACATGCTGATTTATCTTCTGGCATAGGGTGCTGCAATTGAAAAAGCCACCCCTATTGCATATCCGAATTGTGACGAAAAGACGGAAAATTGCCTTGTCCCCTGTTTAGTTGCGTCATTCACCGGGAGGCACCATGAAGCTGGGGCTTTTGACAAAGATGTCGTTGTACATCCTTATTCCATCCATGCTTGGTTTGGCCCTTGTGGCTGGTATAAGCCATCATATGTCTGAGGAAGCCTTGCGAAAGCAGACCAGGCAGGACATTGCGGCTATTCTGAAAGGGCAGGAGGTGGGGCTGAACGCGGTTTTTGAATCCATGAAGGAAGCCCTGGCCCAGATTGCTGAAAACCGCCGTCTCCGTCTCTTTTTAGCTGCCTATACGCATGGCGCGCCCATTGACCACAATGATGAGCTTTTTCTCAATGCCATAGCAGCGTTGAAGAATTTTACCTCCGTCAACAGCAATATTGCCACCTGCGGCCTTGTGGCGCCCGATGGCAAGGTTATTGTGCATAGCAAAAAGGGCGACAGTCAGCAGTTCAGCAGCACAATTGGGGCAGATTTTTCAAAACGCCCCTACGTCATTAATGGCATGAAGGGGCAGATAAGCTCTGTTGGATTGGTCAGCGTGGCGACCCATAAAATGACAACAATCATTGGCATGCCAATTAAGGACAATAATGGCAAAGTCATTGGTGTTGTGTATGGCGGAACAGACAACGACAAGCTTGCCGCAGCTACCACAAACAAGGTTGATCTTGGCAAGGTGGGGATGGCCTTTGTCATTAACACCGATGGCATCATCGTGCAGCACCCTGACCTCAAGCGCATCGGGCAAAAGGAAGACAATGCAGCCTGGGTGACCGATGTACTTAAAAACAAGAACGGGCGGCTTGAATTTGTCAGCCCCGAAGGGCGCGAAAAAATTCTGTATTATACTGATATGCCAAACGAAGGCTGGATTTTGTGCCTGGAGCTGGACAAGGCAGCCCTTTACCAACCCATCAGTGATATGCTGATCAACAATATACTTACCGCATTGGCGTGCGCGTTGGTGGTAGGTATTGTTATCTTTTTGTGCGTGCGGGGGATTGTGCGTTTGCTTGGCGGGCTTTCTGGCATTGCCGAGGCCATTGCGGGCGGAAGGCTTGAATGCACCGCAGGGGAAGAAAGACTGCTGCGGTTATCAGAAAAAAGAGGTGACGAGTTCAGTGTGCTTTCCTTTGGTATGGAGCGCATGATGAGCAATATCAAGCGCCTGCTTGGTGAAAGCGAAGAAAAAAACGCTCAGGCGTATAGGGCTACAGAGCAGGCCCGCGAGGCCACGGACCGTGCAGAGCTGGCAGCCCGTCAGGCCGAAAGCGCGCGTCATGACGGTATGCTTGCGGCGGCAGGGCAACTTGAGGGCGTGGCAGAGATCCTCACCTCCGCTTCTACCCGGCTTTCTGAGCGGATAGCCCAGTCGGAGCAAGCCGCCTCAGAATCCGCCCAGCGGCTTGCAGAAGCAGCCACGGCAATGGGGCAGATGAACTCCACGGTGCAGGAAGTGGCCCGCAATGCTTCGGCGGCAGCGGCTACGTCCGAGGATACGCGGGGCAGTGCCGAAAGTGGCTCCAATATCGTGCAGCAGGCCCTGCAAAGCATTGGTCAGGTGCGTGAGATTTCGCACGGGCTCAAAGAAGATATGGCTGAACTGAACACTCACGCTCAGGCCATCAGCCGTATTATGAATGTTATTTCCGACATTGCCGACCAGACCAACCTGCTGGCTCTTAACGCCGCCATTGAGGCCGCCCGTGCGGGCGATGCCGGGCGCGGATTTGCCGTGGTTGCGGATGAGGTGCGCAAACTGGCGGAAAAAACAATGGCTTCCACGCATGATGTGGGCAATGCCATCAAAGCCATCCAAACCAGTACCGCCAAGAGCGTGGATGTTATGGAAGTTGCACTGCGGCAGGTTGAGGTCGCATCTGATTTTGCCGGACAGTCTGGCGAGGCGTTGGCCCATATTGTCAGCAGCGTGGAACTTGCGGCAGATCAGGTGCGCGCCATTGCCACGGCTAGCGAAGAGCAGTCTGCCACCAGTGATGAGATTAATGGGACAATTGTGAAGATTAACGAAATTTCTTCGCAAACAGCCAAAGCCATGGACGAAGCCTCGCAGGCCGTAATCGACCTCACCCATCAGGCCCAGGCTTTGAGTGATCTCATAGCAGAGATGAAACGGGGATAATTCCACGTTGCCAGACCGGCAATAGGGCATCGTAACAAAGAGGCAATGGGGCTGTACAAAAAACCGCATTACAGCGGTGTACGCCTCATTGCCTCTTTGGTTTTCATCTCGCACCAGAGCATGCGGAGTGTATGCCCTGGCTTTGGCAGATTGTGGGGCGCTAAAGGCCCCCCGCATTTGCTCCGGGTCAGGCTGGTCGCCAGTCCTTGATGGAGATATCCACCGAGGCAATGCCATTATAGGTGTCTATACGCGGGGTATAGGCCACAAGAATACGTTTGTTGATCAGGGATGGTGGTAGTTGGTCAGCCATGCGCCAGGCCTTTGCTGAAAGCGTGATGCCGCTGTCGCTATCTGTGAGGCGCAACAGCACATGCTCCCTGCTGCGCCCAAGAAATGAGCGCTCCTTGACCAACAGAGGGGGGGATTGGAATATGGGCTCAGGATTGCCAGGGCCGAAGGGCTGCAACAGCTCAAGCTCCTTAAGAAAACCATGATCACCCGCGTGCTTGAAGCCCAATTCGCATTCCAGCGTTATGCTGGGCAGCAGCGGGTTGGGGCCAAGCACCTCTTCCGCCACCGCGTCAAAACGGGCGCGAAATTCCTCCAGCCTTTCCAATGCAAGGCGAACCCCTGCGGCCTGGCGGTGCCCGCCAAAGTTCAGCAGACAGTCCGCCGTGCGGGTCAGGCCGCCGTGCAAATCAAATTCGCGCACAGAGCGCCCCGAGCCTTTGAGGCTGCCCTGGTCTTCGCACACAATGATGGTGGGGCGGTAGTAATCTTCCACAATGCGCGAGGCCACAATGCCCACAATGCCGGGGTGCCAGTCTTTGCCGTAAAGCACAAGGCTGGCGCGGGGGCCGCGCGCCAGGATGTCAGATGCCTGGGCCTTGGCCTCTGCGTAAATGCGTTCTTCTTCCTGCCGGCGGGCCAGATTGAGTTCGTCCAGCTCTTGCGCCATGGTTGCCGCTGTGGCGTGGTTTTTTTCGCGCAGCAGACGCAGGGCCAGCTCGCCTTTGCCCATGCGACCAGCGGCGTTGATACGGGGGGCAAGGCGAAAGACCGCCTGCCCGGCGCTCAATGCCGCAGAGGCGTTCATGCCACTGACAACCTTGAGGGCCGCCATGCCGGGCCGCGCCGCGCGTGCTATGCGCGCAAGCCCGCCGCGCACGAGCACACGGTTTTCGCCTGTGAGGGGCATAACGTCAGCCAGTGTGCCCAACGCCACCAGATCAAGGCAGTCGCCCATGTTATGCCGTTTGCCCGTATGCGGGGCCAGGGCGGCATTGACGCCACCCATGAGATAAAAGGCCACGCCCACGCCAGCCAGGTGGGGATAGGGCAGGTCTTCTGAGGCGCAAATGCGGGGATTGCAGATGGCATTGGCTGGGGGCAGCTCTTGGGGCGGCAGGTGGTGGTCAGAAACCACAACCGTCATGCCCAGCTCTCGTGCGCGGCTGACCGCCTGCACATCAGAAATACCGCAGTCTACGGTGAGCAGCACGCCGCAACCCTGCGCAGCCAGCGCTTCCACATGTGGCACGTTAAGGCCGTAGCCCTCGCTGCGTCTGTCGGGGATATGCCAATCAGCCTGGATGCCGTGGCTTTCAAGCACATCCAGCACTAGGGTGGAGGCGGTCACGCCGTCCACATCATAATCGCCCCACACCGCCAGCTTTTTTCCCGCCAGCAGTTCAGATGCCAGCAGGCTGGAAGCCTCTGGCAGTTGGGGCCAGCGATCAGGGGGGGTGAGGGAGTCAAGCCGGGCGCACAAAAAGGCGTCCATGGCATCCTTTTCAGAAAAGCCGCGTCGCCAGAGGATCTCAAGAAGAAGGGGCGAGATGGAGAGAGCATCTGCCCATTGCCGTGGTGGCTTGGGGCAGATGTTGTTTACAGGCTCGCGAATCAGCCAGTTTTTCACTGTGTTAGCCTGCCGTTTGGGTTTTCTGCTGCGCGCCGTTTTGTGCGGCCTGAAGAGCCGCGCGTACGCCCTCTATCTTGTCGGCGGGTACAAGCTGCTTTTGAATAAGCCATGCCAGAAATTTGAGCGAAGTCTCGTGACGCGGGGCCAGCTCAAGGGCTTTCAGCAGATAGTCCACGCACTGACTGATATCCTTGAGTTCAAGCAGCACACGGGCCATGTTCATGTAAAGATTTTCGTCTGAGGGCGAAAGTTCGAGGGCGCGCTGGTAGTATTCAAACGACTCTTGCAGCATCTTGCTTTTGCGCAGATTGATGCCGAATTCGTTGAATAGGTGCTTGTGCTCCGGCTCAAACGCGGCTTCAAGCTTTACCAGACGCTGAAAAATATCCTGCGCCTTGCCGGTGTCGCCCCTTTCAAGGTAGGTGAGGCCAATACCAAAGTTGGCCCGCACGTTTTCTTCATCAACCTTGAGCGCGCGCGTGTATTCATATTCGGCGGCAAAGTTCTCGCCTTTTTCGCGGTGGTCGTCGCCGTTATCAATGCTGCGCTGCATTTCCTGCATTTTAGGAAAGACAGAATTGAGATAAAATTCCGGTTCGGGAGAGAACTTGGCAATAAGCTCGTCGAGAGTGATTTTGCGCTTGGGGCCGCTGGGCACGTAGTGGGTATTGAGCGGCTGGCAGTCTATCTCGTTGCCATGCTGCTCAATAAACCAGAATGTTTTTTGTACGGTTTTGCGCGTGGTTGTTCCTGTGCCCACCCTGCGGACTTCTTGCGTAGAAAAGACCCCCCGCACCTCGGTTTTGCCGTTGTGGTGGGTGTCGCCTTGTGCGGAGTTGGGCGTTTGACCA